>DATMOE010000469.1:0-3389 GCA_035568435.1 Herbaspirillum sp.
TTATCTTGATGAATTCGTGTTCCGCTTCAATCGTCGTTCCTCAAGTTCGCGTGGGATGCTCTTTTACAGACTCCTGCGGCAGTCCGTCACCACTGGCCCCGTGACATACGACGATGTGGTTCGAAAGACGCCCACGGCCGAAAAAATTGAAGTAATATAACTACTGTATATACATCCAGCACAAAGGCTCGACTGGAGCTAAATGGATACCCCGTATATATATACAGTATATTAAAGAGCTGTCATGCGCGATAAAAATACCCCTCCCGATCAGGATTCACCCTGGATCGCCAAACCGCTCCAGGCCAGCAAAGGCCGCGGCGCGGTCACCAACATGCAGGGCCGCTTCGAAGTACAGACCCGTGAAGCCATCGACGATGGCTGGCAGCATCCGAGTCATGACGGCGATGGCGACGATGGCGACCAACCACAAGCGCCGCCGACCCAGGTTATTTACGAACGGGCCAAAAGCATCCTTAATCGCAATACCTCCCCGGACCTCCCGTTCAACGTCTCGCTGAACCCTTATCGCGGCTGCGAACATGGCTGCATTTACTGCTTCGCCCGGCCCACGCACAGCTATCTCGGCCTATCGCCGGGGCTGGATTTCGAGAGCAAGATATTTGCCAAAATGAATGCGCCGGATTTGCTGCGGCGCGAATTGGCCAAGGCCTCGTATGTGCCGGAATCGATCGCGCTGGGCGTCGTAACAGACGCTTATCAGCCCTGCGAACGATCGTTGCGGCTGACCAGGCAGGTGCTGCAAGTACTGCACGATTGCCAGCACCCGGTCGCCCTGATTACCAAATCGTCGCTGATCGAACGGGACATCGATTTGCTGGCCGCAATGGCCGCCAAACGTCAGGCGGTGGCGGCGCTCACCATCACCACGCTCGACCCGGCCATCGCGCGCACCTTGGAGCCGCGCGCCACCACGCCGGCGCGCCGCTTGCGCGCCATCCGCACCATGACCGATGCCGGCATTCCGGTTTCCGTGAGCATTGCGCCGATCATCCCGTTCATCACCGAACCGGATCTGGAACGCGTGATGGAGGCCGCGTTCGAGGCTGGCGCCATCAGCGCCAGTTACACCGTGCTGCGTCTGCCATGGGAAGTCAATCCGCTGTTCCATGAATGGCTGCAAGCTCACTTTCCAGAGCGGGCGCAACGTGTGATGAATCGCATCCGCGAAATGCGCAACGGCAAAGATAACGATGCCAACTTCGGCACCCGCATGCATGGCGAAGGCGTGTGGGCCGATCTGATCCGCCAGCGCTTCGAAAAAGCCGCGGACCGGCTCGGCATGGGAACGTACGGGCGCAACTTCCAACTGGATACAACACGGTTTGCCCCGCCGATGGTGGCATCGGCAAAAGCTAAGTCGACGCAGACCCAAATTCAGCCCCCAGCGCAAATGAAGTTATTTTGATCCAGCCCGGCACTTTCCGGCTGCACTCTGCTCTGAGTCAATGCTGATGCAAATACATTAGAATCATTGCTTTATTCATCCGAGAGAACCTTATGTCCTTTGTCGTTAATCCTCCTGCCATCGTCGGCCTGCCGGTTGCCGGCACAGACGATCAATTCCCTGTTCGCCGCGTTTATTGCGTCGGCCGCAACTATGCTGCGCATGCGCGCGAAATGGGTTTCGATCCAGATCGCGAACCGCCATTTTTCTTCTGCAAATTCAACGACGCTGCATCCATCGTGCCGGTACCGGCAGGCAAGACCATCGAGCTGCCCTATCCGACGCTGACCGAAAATTATCACTATGAATTCGAACTGGTGGTTGCCATCGGCAAGGGCGGCAAAAATATTCCGGTCGAACGCGCCAACGAACACATCTTCGGTTACGGCGTCGGCCTGGACATGACCCGCCGCGATCTGCAAATCAAGATGCGCGAACAAGGGCGTCCATGGGAAATCGGCAAAGCCTTCGACTACGCCGGCCCGATCGGCGTGATCCATCCAGCCAGCCAGACCGGCCACTTCACCAAGGGCGCCATTTCCCTGACGGTGGACGGCGTCGTCAAGCAAAGCAGCGATCTGACGCATCTGATCTGGTCGATACCGGAAACCATCGCCAATCTGTCGACGCTGTTCGAACTGCAACCGGGCGATGTCATTTTCAGCGGCACACCGGAAGGCGTTGGCGCAATCAAGCCCGGTCAAACGATGGTCGGCAAGGTCGAGGGTCTGGAATCGATCACTGTCAAAATCGTTTAAAGCACTCATTTAAAACCGGTCGTTTAAAGCCGATTACCGCCGACCCGCAGGGAAGCATGCCATGAAGCTTTATACATTTTTCCGCAGCTCGGCCGCGTACCGGGTGCGGATCGCTATGAATCTGAAAGGTCTCCCCTACGAGGCGGCGTTGATTCATTTATCGAAGGATGGCGGCGCACAGAATACGCCCGAATTCAGGGCGCTCAATCCGCAGGGCTTGCTGCCGGTATTGGTCGACGACGAAGGCCACACGCTGACGCAATCGCTGGCGATCCTGGAATATCTGGAGACGCTATATCCGGCCAAGCCGCTGCTGCCGGCCGATGCGTTTGAATGCGCGCAAGTACGCAGCATCGCGCTGGCCATTGCCTGCGACATCCATCCGATCAATAACCTGCGCGTGCTGCAATACCTGAGCGGCACACTGGGCCTGAGCGAAGAACAGCGCAATGCCTGGTACCGGCACTGGGTAGAAATCGGCCTGATCGCCGTAGAAAAAATGCTGCTGCAGAGCGGACGCGCCGGCAAATTCTGTCACGGCAACACCCCGACGATTGCCGATTGCTGTCTGGTGCCGCAGATATTCAATGCCAAGCGTTTCGCATGTGATGTGTCTCAAATACCGACGCTGCTGCGCATCAATGATGCTTGTTTGGAAATGGAGGCGTTTGCTGCGGCTTCTCCTCCGCGGCAGCCGGATGCTGTATAAGAAGCTCTGGTCAGAAGGAGTTGAAAAAATGAAAAACAGTCATATCGGATCTTCACTCGATGATTTTTTAAAAGATGAAAACATCTATGAAGAAACCCAAGCCCAAGCAATCAAGGAAGTGATCGTCTGGCAATTGATTAAGGCGATGCAGCAGAAATCGATATCCAAAACACGTATGGCTGCCCTGCTAAAAACCAGCCGGACTCAGATAGATCGCTTGCTTGATCCAGCCGCAGAGGTAACTTTGTCCACATTGCAGCGCGCCGCGGCGCTGGTTGGGCGCAAAGTGCAAATTGACTTGATTTAAAATTCAAAGAAAACACCCAAAACGAAACGGCGTATGCGGCAGAACAGGCGCATCAGGTGCGCGCGCGCTCGCTATTTTTAGCCTCCACAATTCTGCGACTGTTTCTCGAGTCCCATAGCAAGAGCAGGCCTACAGGAAATAGAACAA
>DATMOE010000470.1:0-3685 GCA_035568435.1 Herbaspirillum sp.
AGCGCAGCGTCGAGCAAATCGCCGCTGCGCTCGGCGCGACGCGCAGTCCGGCTTATGGTGAAGTCGTGATATGGGATATAGGGCAACGCTGATGACGTGACATGGGCGCGCCCATGTCACAACGCGCACCGTACAGGTGCGGGCGGCGCATTGCAGTGCAGCGTAGCGCATGCTCGGCATGCGGTCTTCCTGGGCATATCGAACGTCTTGACTCATGTCGGCGTCCACCATTTTGATGGCACGCAACATGCTATTACAAAATTGCAAACAACCGACGTTCAATGATTGGTTTTAACCTGGCGCTACGACCATGGCCCTCTTACGGGTCGAAAAATATCAACAACCGTTGCATATAAAAATAAGGATATATACCAATGCATCCGATATTCAGCCTCCGCCGAACGGCCTGCACCGTCATGACGAGCATGGCCTTGGGCCTGGGCAGCGCTGCCACGGCACAGGCTCAAACTATTACCGCCGTGATGCAATCGAGCCTGCGCTCGTTGGACCCGGTGATTAGTACAGCGGAGATCGTCCGCGACTACGGTTACATGGTCTACGACACCCTGCTAGCGCGTGATGCGAAAGACATGGTGCAACCGCAAATGGCAGAGAAGTGGACTGTCTCGCCGGACGGCAAGACCTACACCTTCACGCTGCGCGACGGTCTCAAATGGCATGACGGCGCCCCCGTCACCGCCGACGATTGCGTGGCCTCGATCCAGCGCTGGGCCGCCCTGGACAAGCTCGGCCAGATGATGACCAGCCTGATGGCCGACATGAAGGTGGTGGACGCCAAGACTTTCAGCATGACCTTCAAACAACCGACGGCCATCGCACTGCGCGCCTTGTCCAAATCGAGCAATATCGCCATTTTCATGATGCCCAAACGCGTGGCGCAAACGCCGCCCACCCAGCCGATCAAGGAGACCATCGGTTCGGGCCCTTTCCGTTTCGTCAACAGTGAATACCGTCCCGGTGTGCAGGCAGTGTTCGAGAAGTTCAAGGATTATGTGCCGCGCCGCGAACCGGCTAACGGGCTGGCCGGCGGCAAAGTGGTCAAGGTCGATCGGGTGAAATGGGTCACCATGCCCGACCCGATGACCGCCGTCAACGCGCTCATGAACAATGAGGTCGACTTTGTAGAGGATCTACCGGAGGACTTGATGCCTATGGTCGAAAACAACCCGGATGTCGCGCTCGTAGAATTCAAGGAGCAGGGCGCACAGAACATCGCGCGGCTCAACTTCACGCAGCCGCCATTCAACAACAAACTGATCCGCCAGGCGGCCTTGCGGGCAATCGATCAGGAGGCTGTCCTGCAGGCGCAGGTAGGCAATCCGAAATACTACCGGACTTGTGCGGCTGTATTCGGCTGCGGCAGCCTGTACGCGAACAACGTCGATAGCGACAAATTCGTCAAGGGCGATCCTGTCAAGGCCGCCGAAATGCTCAAAGCAGCCAAGTACGATGGTACGCCGGTGGTGATCCTGCATCCGACCGACGTCCCTGCGCTGGCGGCCATGCCTCCCGTAATTGCCCAGGCGTTGCGCAAGGCCGGCTTCAATGTCCAGTTGCAGGCGATGGACTGGCAGACCGTCAACGTGCGCCGCGCATCTAAAGAGCCCGTGTCCAAGGGTGGTTGGAACATCTTCAGCACCCGAGTATCCCTGTCCACACTCACCGACCCGGAGGGTTCCCCGACGGCGGCCGCCAACGGTGCGGGGGCTTGGTATGGCTGGCCTGACGTGCCGGCCATCGAAGCCGTGCGCCTCAAGCTGGCGCGTACCATCGATCTGGCTGAGCAAAAGAAAATCGCGGAACAACTCCAGCACCTGGTGATTGACGAAGTCGTGACCGTACCGCTGGGCGAGCGCTCGGTCGTTTCGGCCAAACGCAAGAACGTGACTAATCCGGTGGCGGCTACGATCCCGGTGTTCTGGAACATGGCCAAGACTGAAAAGTAAGGTCTGGTCGCATTAAGCGTGTCTGGCCCCTGCTTGCAACTTCAAAGGCCGCCCCCTATACTGCGCGGGTAGCAAAACTTCAGGTGTTTCAACAACAGTCGTTGCTGAAATTAAACGGGAAGTCGGTGCGCCGGCGCTTAATCAGCGCTTGACAAAGCCGACGCTGCCCCCGCAACGGTTATCGAGTAACGGTATTTGCGATATGCCACTGTGCAATGCACGGGAAGGCGCAAATCCGGCAGCGGCAGTTCAGCGCACCATGCGCGTTCTATCGATGCAACTCGTGAGCCCGGATACCGGCCTGCAGTGTGATTGGTAAGTTTGCATCGCGGAGGGCGATTCAGACGGATTGCCTTGCTGCGCACCCGTCTTATTTTTCCCTTGTTTTGACATGAATTTCGCCCAAGTTGCGGCAGCGCCCGAAAACCGTTTATGAGAACCCACACCAGACATGTCTTCATGTGCACCGGCCCGCGTTGCACCGAAAACGGCGAACGGTCGCAAGCCATGTTCGAGTTGATGGGCAGCAAAATCGATGCGCGCCCCGAATTGCGCGTCAAACGCACCCGCACCCACTGCATGGTGGCATGCAAGAACCTGGGGCCGATTCTGGTGGTTTACCCGGAAGGCACCTGGTATCGATGCCTGGACGAAGCCGCGCTCGACCGCATTGTCAGCGAACATCTGGAACACGGACGCGAAGTCGAAGACCTGATCTTCCATCGGCTCGGCAGCGGCGACGTCATTCCTTTGGAAAGTCAGGAAGACCAAGATGTCTGATTCCCTTATCAGCGAAGCCGGCGCAAAAGCAGCCGCAACCGCAACTGTTGCCGTACTCACGCACGCCCCCAACGACCTGACCGTACTGCATCACGCATTAACCCAATTACCGGCCGATTTCGACCGCATCGCCGGCATTAACCTGCAAGCCTTGCAAAGCGATGCCGACATGGCCGCGCTGCTCAAGGGCGAGCTGGCCGCCAGCCGCATCATCATCCTGCGCGTGCTGGGCCGGCTCGGCAGCGTGCCCGGCGTGGCCGAATTGCTGCGCGCCGCGCAAGGCAGCGGCGTCTATCTGATTGCCGTGAGCGGCACCGGCGAGCCCGATCCAGAACTGGCGGCGGTCTCGACCGTCCCGGCCGATGTGCTGCAGCAGGTCATGGCGTATCTGCAGGCCGGCGGCAGCGTCAATCTGGCGCAATTGCTGCGCTATTTATCGGATCGTCTGCTGCTCAGCGGTTTCGGCTATGAGCCGGTGCAAGCGCTGCCCGAACACGGTATTTATCACCCAGATCTGGCGCAAGGGGCCGGCGTGCAGGACTGGCTGGCGCACCGGGATGCATCGCCATCCCCATCGGCTCCCGCAGTGGGCATCGTGTTTTACCGTGCTCACTGGATCAGCGGCAATACGCGCTTCATCGATGCCTTGATCGATGCATTGGAGCGGCAGGGCATGCATGTCTTGCCGGTTTTCACTTCCTCGCTGCGGGCCGGCGGCGGCAGCGATAGCGGCCAATTGCCGACCGCGCTGACATTTTTCAGAGACGCGCAAGTTGCCGTATTGATCAACACCACTGCATTTGCGATGGGTGAAATCAGCGCCGGCGGCACCACCCCGGCCGGCTGGTCGGTCAATGCGCTGGAACAATTAAACGTGCCGGTATTGCAGGCCATGACCAGCGGCATGATGCTGGAGCATTGGCAGCAATCGCCACGCG
>DATMOE010000471.1:0-6296 GCA_035568435.1 Herbaspirillum sp.
TTTTTCTCGACAAACTTGAGTTGCTCCTTCATCTGCAAAGCAAACAAGCGCTGCAACCCGATCCGATGATGACGCGCAGCCTCGGCCGGATCGTCGAATACTTCCAGATCGCAATGCGTGGTTTTGTCGACCAGCGCCGGAAAGCCGATCAAGGTCTGCTTGCCGCGCTCGATTTCCAGCAACTCCGGCAATTCGCCAAAACTCCAGCCAGTCAATCCACTCAACTCAACGACGCCCACAGCAGGCGCGGCTGGTAATGCGGTCTTGCCAGCAGCAGGTGCTGCGCCTACCGCCGGCGATGCCGCCCCGCTACCAACCAGCCGTGCCAGCGCCGCATCGGAAGCGGCAATCCGAGTATGCTCGGCCAGCTTCTGAAAACTCTGCCGCGCCTGAACGCCGAATTCAGCCTGCAATGCCGGCAAATTACGCCCCATCTCCAACTGCCGGCCATGCTCGTCGATCACCTTGAAATTCATGAAATGATGCGCCGGCAGCGTCTCCTGCTTGAAATCGCCCTGCATCACCGCCAGCCGCAGTTGCCCGCGGATATCGGCAATGATCGCATCGATCAGAGCGCCTTTGCCAAAGCCGGCGCCGGCTTGCACCCGTTCGCAAAAACCAGCCGCGTAATCGGGCAGCGGCACGCAGTTGCGGCGCAATTTCTGCGGCAGCGATTTCAGCAATAAATGGACTTTTTCCTTCAGCATGCCCGGCACCAGCCACTCGCAGCGCTCGGCCGGCACCTGATTAAGCGCATACAACGGTACGCTGAGCGTGACGCCATCACGCGGCGCGCCAGGTTCGAAATGAAACGATAAGGCCATTTCAATACCGGCTGCCGTCATCGTCTTCGGAAACAATTCGGTCGTAATCCCGGCGGCCTCGTGCCGCATCAGATCGTCGCGATTCAGATACAGCAATTTCGGCGTCTTGAGCGTGGCGTCCTTATGCCATTTTTCAAAAGTGATGCCGTTGCAAACATCGGGCGGCAACAGACGATCGTAAAAAGCGGCAATCAGATCGTCATCGACCAGCACATCCAGCCGGCGTGACTTGTGCTCCAGATTTTCAATCTCGCTAATCAGCTTCTGGTTATGCGCGAAAAACGGCGCCCGTGTTTCGAATTCACCGCCGACCAGGCCATCGCGAATAAATATCTCACGCGCCTCAACCGGATTGATCAGCGCGAAATTGATGCGCCGCTGGCTATACACCACCAGTCCATATAATGTGGCGCGTTCGGAAGCCGTTACCTGCGCGGTGCGTTTTTCCCAGCGCGGTTCGCCCCAGCTTTTCTTCAATAGATGTCCGGCTACGCGCTCCAGCCATTCCGGCTGAATCTGCGCAATGCAGCGCGCATACAAGCGGCTGGTATCGACCAGCTCCGCGGCCATGACCCATCGGCCAGCTTTTTTGGTCAAACTCGAACCGGGCCACAAATGAAATTTGATGCCGCGCGCGCCGAGATAATGCGGCTCGTCGTCAGCCTTGTAACCCACATTACCCAGCAAGCCACTCAGCAGCGCGATATGCAATTGATCATAGGTGGCCGCCGTCTGGTTCAGATGCCAGCCCTGCTCGCGCACAATGGTCAACAACTGGCTATGCACATCGCGCCACTCGCGCAAACGCATCTGCGACAGAAAATTGGCGCGGCATTCGTCCTGCAATTGGCGATTCGATTTCTTTTGCGCGATGGCCGTTTCAAACCAGTGCCAGATTTTCAGATAAGCATTGAATTCCGACTTTTCATCGGCGAATTTCTTGTGCGCCGCATCCGCTGCGGCCTGCGCTTCGAGCGGCCGGTCGCGTGGGTCCTGCACCGATAAAGCCGAGGCAATAATCAACAGCTCGCTCAAACAGCCGCTATCGCGCGCCGCCAGGATCATCCGCCCGACGCGCGGGTCCAGCGGCAGTTTGGCCAGTTGCCGGCCCAAAGCCGTCAACTGATTGCCATCGTCCACCGCATCGAGTTCCTGCAGCAATTGATAACCATCGGCAATCGCGCGGCCCAGCGGCGGCTCGATAAACGGGAAGCTTTCGACATCGGTCAAATGCAGCGATTTCATCCGCAAAATAACCGCCGCCAGCGAAGAGCGCAGAATTTCAGGCTCGGTAAATTTCGGCCGCAGCAGATAGTCCTGCTCTTCGTACAAGCGTATGCAAACCCCGGCGGCCACCCGCCCGCAACGGCCGGCGCGCTGATTGGCGGCCGATTGCGCGATCGGCTCGATCTGCAATTGCTCGACCTTGTTGCGGTAGCTGTAGCGCTTGACCCGCGCCAGGCCGGCATCGACCACATAGCGGATGCCCGGCACCGTCAGCGAGGTTTCGGCGACGTTGGTCGCCAGCACAATGCGGCGCGCATTGGATATCTTGAAGACCCGCTCCTGCTCCTGCGCCGATAAGCGCGCAAACAGCGGCAGGATTTCGACATGCGGCGGATGATGTTTGCGCAATGCTTCGGCCGCATCGCGGATTTCACGTTCGCCGGGCAAAAATACCAATACGTCGCCGGAGCCGAGGCGCGCCAGTTCATCGACGGCATCGACCACGGCGTCCATCAAATCGCGCTGTTCCTTTTGCCGCTGCGCCGCCGTGGCCGGCCCCGGATTGGCGGCCAGCGCCTTGGCTGGTTGATTGGCATTCGCGCCGGCATTACCCGGCGCCGCCGTTTTGACGCCACTCTTGTCGACGTTATCGATCGGGCGATAGCGCACTTCGACCGGATACAGGCGGCCCGAAACTTCAATCACCGGCGCCGGCTTCAACTCGCCATTCACGATATGGCCGAAATGCCGGGCGAAGCGCTCGGCATCGATGGTGGCCGACGTGATGATGAGCTTCAGATCCGGGCGTTTCGGCAGTAATTGCTTCAGATAACCGAGCAGAAAATCGATATTCAGGCTGCGTTCATGCGCTTCATCGATGATGATGGTGTCGTACTGGCGCAGCATCGGGTCGCCCTGGGTCTCGGCCAGCAAAATGCCGTCGGTCATCAGTTTGATCCATGCGCCCTTGGTCAGGGTATCGGCAAAACGCACTTTGAAGCCGACGTGCTCGCCCGGCGGCGAACCCAGCTCATGCGCGATCCGTTTGGCGGTGGATGAGGCTGCGATCCGGCGCGGCTGCGTGTGGCCGATCAATCCGCTCAGGCCGCGGCCCAATTCCAGGCAAATCTTCGGTAATTGGGTGGTTTTGCCGGAACCGGTCTCGCCGCTGACGATGATGACCTGATTAGCCCGTAGCGCGGCGGCGATTTCCTCGCGCCGGCCCGATACCGGCAGTTCTTCCGGGTAGCTGATCGGCGGCAAGGGATTGCGCAATGGCGCAGCCGCGGCTGCTTGCGGCGGCCGGGGCGGGCGGGATGGCCGCGGCGATGCGGATGGTTTTTGCGGTGTGGATTCTGGCTTGGACATGTCGGCACGAATTATACAGACGCAAATGCAGATGCAAAGCAAACGCCTCTGCGGGCAATGATTACGATTTCACACTCAGCATATATAATGCGCAACATGGAAAATGCTAACGAATTCGTCGAATGGTTGCGCTCGGTCGCGCCGTACATCCACGCCTTTCGCGGCAAGACCTTTGTGGTTGCGTTTCCGGGCGAACTGGTCAAGGCCGGCGGCTTGCCGGTACTGGCGCACGATCTCTCGCTGCTGACCGCGCTGGGCATCCGCATTGTGGTGGTCTACGGCTCCCGCCCCCAGGTCGAGGAACAGTTGGCGCTGCGCAATGTCGAGGCGCGTTATCACAAGGGTTTGCGCATCACCGATAGCGCCGCCCTGGAATGCGCGAAAGAAGCCGCCGGCGAATTGCGCCTCGATATCGAGGCCGCGTTCAGCCAGGGCTTGCCGAATACGCCGATGGCGCATGCCGCAATCCGCGTCATTTCCGGCAATTTCGTGACAGCGCGGCCGATGGGTGTTATCGACGGCGCCGATCTGCAACTGACCGGCGTAGTGCGCAAGATCGCCACCGATGCCATTCATCCCATTCTGCAAGCCGGCGGGCTGGTATTGCTCTCGCCGCTGGGCTTTTCACCGACTGGCGAAGCATTCAATCTGGCCATGGAAGAGGTCGCGGTGGCAGCGGCTATCGCCTTGCGCGCCGAAAAACTGATTTTCATTACCGAAACGCCGATGCTGCAGGATATGGGCAACGTCGATATCCGGGAATTGTCTTCGCATCAGGCCGAAGCGGTGCTGTTGGCCAATTTTTTGCCGCCGGATTCCGCTTTTTACCTGCAGCGCGCCACGCAAGCCTGTAACGCCGGCGTATTGCGCGCGCATATCGTGCCGTTTGCCATCGACGGTTCGGTCTTGCTGGAGCTATTTACGCATGACGGTATCGGCACCATGGTGACCTACGAAAACCTGGAAAGCCTGCGCGAAGCAACGATTGAAGACGTCGGCGGCATCTTGCGCCTGATCGAACCGCTGGAAGCCGACGGCACGCTGGTCAAACGCGGCCGCGAGTTGATCGAGCGCGAAATTCATAATTTCTCGGTCATCGAACACGATAGCGTCATTTTCGGTTGCGCCGCGCTGTATCCGTTCCCGCACGAAAAGATGGCCGAAATGGCTTGCCTGACGGTGAACCCCGAAGTACAGGCGCAAGGCGACGGCGAACGGTTATTGATGCATATCGAAAACCGCGCCCGCACCGCCGGCCTAACCAAGCTATTTGTGCTCACTACCCGCACCTCGCATTGGTTCTTGCGGCGCGGCTTTACGCCTGCCAGCATCGACGATCTGCCGAAAGACCGCCAGCACATGTACAACTGGCAACGCAAATCGCTAATATTAATCAAAAATCTATAATCTGCTTCACAGCTTCACATTTGAAATCAAGGAATTTTCATGGCACGCACCGTTCATTGCATCAAACTCAATCGCGAGGCCGAAGGCCTGGACTTCCCACCGTATCCAGGCGAGCTGGGCAAGCGCCTGTGGGAAAACGTTTCCAAGGAAGCCTGGGCCGCCTGGCTCAAGCATCAGACCATGCTGGTCAATGAAAACCGTTTGAATCTAGCCGATCCACGCGCGCGCCAATACCTGGCCAAGCAGATGGAAAATCATTTCTTTGGAGAAGGTGCGGATGCGGCGCAAGGATATACGCCGCCGACTGAGAATAAATAAGTTACGTTCGGAGGCGACCCTCCCTTCGACAGGCTCAGGGCTATCGGAAACCCACGGCCTGCGGCCTGCTCAGGGCGAACGGGTTTTGGTGAAAATTTAAAGAAAATCCGTTCGAAGATAATGTGAAATGAAGGGCGTCAGGCGGGCTGTGGTGGATGGTTGTGCGCAGTGAGGTAAAGAAGGGAGGCCGCAGGCCGGAATGACACGAACGGAGTACAACCATTCGCCACAGCCCGCCTGACGTCCTGAATTTCGCAACAAAGCGCCTAAAACGTCAAAGTCCGCACCCCATCCGCAGTTCCCAGCAAACAAACATCCGCCCCCTTGGCGGCAAACAATCCCACCGTCACCACACCGACAATCTGATTAATCTGCTGTTCCAGCGCGATCGGATCGGTAATTTTCAAACCCACCACATCAATGATCACGCAACCGTTATCGGTCAGCACCGGTTTGCCGTCCTTGAAGCGCAAATTCGGCTCGCCGCCCAGTTTGACCAATTGCCGCGCCACCGCAGCGCTGGCCATCGGAATAACTTCAATGGGCAATGGAAACTTGCCAAGCACATTGACCAGCTTGCTACCGTCCGCGATACAGATGAATTTGGCCGCCACGGAAGCAACGATTTTTTCCCGCGTCAACGCTGCGCCGCCGCCCTTGATCATCGCGCCGCTGGCCGTAATTTCATCGGCGCCATCAATATAAACCGGCAAATCCTGCACCTGATTCAGTTCAAATACTTCGATGCCATGGCCGCGCAAACGCTGCGCAGTCGCTTCCGATGACGCCACCGCGCCCTTGATCCGCTGCGCTATCTTGGCTAATTCATCGATAAAGAAATTGGCGGTCGATCCGGTGCCCACGCCAACGACAGCGCCCTCCACAACATAAGCAATAGCGGCGCGTGCAACGGCTAATTTAAGTTCGTCTTGAGTCATGGCGTCATTTCAAAATATTTGGTTAATCAATCGAATCAATCTTGATGTTCGTCCGGCGCTTCAACCAGCGTCAAAATCAGCCGCATGATACCAGCGACGGCCGATTCAGACCCGCTCACCTGCCCACCACCCGCACCGCTACCTCCGCAGCCTTCTCATCGAATGCGATGCTGGTCGCAAACTTGGCCCGCTTCATCGGGAAGCGTGAATGAAA
>DATMOE010000472.1:0-8824 GCA_035568435.1 Herbaspirillum sp.
CTCACACCAATGGTGTTGTTGACGGTTCATCGTTGTTGTTGATTCTGTTTAACGTTCCCTGATTGCTGTTTTTTTATTCCTTTCAGTTTTTTTAAGCATCAATATAGTTGCATTTACACAACTATATTATCACATTTTGTAGATTATAATCCGTGGAGTATTGGTCTACATTTGGACATGCTGCGTGCATGACAAAGGCCCAAGACAAGACGTTACTGACCATCGGAAAAAATCTCCGACGTGTTCGTAAAAACATTGGGTTTTCGCAAGAACATCTTGCGTTGGAGGCGGATATTGATCGGACATGGATATCGCAGATCGAACGAGGGATCGCCAATCCATCAATACTTATGCTGAAGAGAATCGCGGACTGCCTGGGAGTAGGATTGTCAGAATTGACGGTAGATGTTTGACCGTGGATGGGCTGAATAACCCATGGTAATTATCCCGGTTTGTACTGAGCGCGTTTCTGGATTCCGCGTGTTATACGAAAAATAAAATGTAAGAGTTTAATAAGCCACAGTGTCAGGACGCTGTAGCCAATAAGACCCTTTTTTATATTGGGTTTAATAGGACATAAGGCTAAGACGCTGTGACGACCGGCCGCGGCAATTTCCAGCGCGCGTTTAACTTGCAACTGTCCTTTTACTTCGGAAAAATCGGGATATTGGGGCGCAGCGTCGATCGGCGGGGCGCTGGCGCTATGGCGCGCCAGCCTGGCGTCGGGGTCTGCTGCAGCAAAGTGTGCACACACTTCCAGTAGAGAGTCGGCGGGGTAAATGCAGGCGTCCCGCACCAATGCGGCTTCGTCTGCGTTGTCTTTGGGGATGATAAATCCGCGCTGCCGATCGGTTGAGCGTTGGATTGCGTAGGCCATTGCCAAAGCGCCGCGGATGGGACGCAGCGCGCCGGACAGCGATAGTTCGCCGGCATATTCGTAGCGATCCAGATCGTCCGCCGGGATTTGCCCGGATGCGGCCAGGATGCCCAAGGCAATCGGCAGATCGAAACGCCCCGACTCCTTGGGCAGATCCGCCGGCGCCAGATTGACCACGATGCGCCGGTTGGGAAACTCAAAGTGATTGTTCAAGAGCGCGGCGCGGACCCGGTCTTTGGCTTCTTTGACTTCCGTTTCCGGCAGGCCAACGATCGCAAAACCCGGTAAACCATTCGCCAAATGCACTTCCACTGTCACTTGCGGGGCGTCCATGCCGTCCAGGGCACGGCTTTTAAGAACGGCCAGACTCATTGGGCGCTATTAAGGTTGATCGCGTTGGGTTTCTGCTGTTTCCAGTTGCGCAACGCGCAATTCCAGCGCATCCAGTTTGGCGCGTGTCTTGGCCAGTACTTGCGCCTGAATATCGAATTCTTCACGGGTCACCAGATCCAGTTTGGCAAAACCCTGGCTCATCATTGCCTTGACGTTTTTTTCAATGTCTTTTACCGGCGAGTTTTCGATGGCTTGTTGCATCTTGGCTTGCATATCTTCAAAAAAATTTGGCTTGGTCATGATATTTTCCTCATCCGGTGAATTTAATAGAGGCAGTGTAGCGCGTTAAGTCCAGCAGGGAAATGCGCAAACGTGTCAATAAAATCTAAAAAATGCACCAAAAAAGAGCATTTTTTATGCATTTTTTAGGTGCGTCGTATCAATGGTTCTTGTAACGGTGGGATTGTCGGCGCGCAGCGATGGCATTTTCCTGTCATTTGGCGTGGTGTTGTGAACTTTACGTGGTTTTGATTATCGGAAATGCCGGCTGGAAACATTCTGTAAGCCTGGCATGAGAACTGCTTAAGACAGCATTGAAGCAAAAAGTCTTCAGATATAAATATTAATAAACAATAAACATTATCTTCCAGAGGGATGTCATGAGAAAACTTATCCTTGCCACTGCAGTAGCAGCAGTATGTATCTCCAGTCTTGCCCAAGCAGATGAACCAGCAGCACCAGTGCCGGATAATGCGTTGACTTTTAACATTGGCGCGGTCAATGACTACCGTTTCCGCGGGATCTCGCAAACTCGCTTCGATCCAGCCGTTCAAGGCGGCGCCGATTATATTTATAACCCTCTGGGCCTGTATGCCGGCACTTGGCTGTCGAACATCAAATGGATCAAGGATGCCGTCAATTCGTCCGGTACCGGCGTCAGCGGCAAGGGCAGTGTCGAATGGGATATCTACGCCGGCAAGCGCGGCGATATCGGCGGCGGTTTTACTTATGATGTGGGCGGTCTGTACTACTACTACCCGAACAACAACCTCTCGTCGACCGGCTTCACGAAAAACGCCAATACATTCGAAGTGTATGGTCAGATCGGCTACGACACTGCGTACTTCAAAGTGTCGGACTCCCTGACCAATGCGTTCGGCAACTGGAACAGCAAGAATAGCCGTTACTACGATCTGAGCTGGAACCCGGAACTGGCCGGCGGCGTGATCCTGGGCCTGCATATCGGCCATCAAACCATTAACGGCAGCCAATCCACCGGCTTGTCGAACAGCTTCTTCAGCTACAACGACTGGAAAGTCGGCATCAGCAAGACATTTGACGATCTGGCTGGCATCACTGCCGGTATCGCTTACGTCGGCACCGATGCAACTGCCGGCGCATACATTAGCCCGGATAACAAAAATCTGGGCCGTGGCGGTGTCGTAGTTTCTATTGCAAAAACATTCTAATCGAGGTCAAGCATGAAATTGATTACAGCGATTGTTAAACCATTCAAGCTCGACGAGGTGCGTGAAGCCTTGTCGGCTATCGGTGTGCAAGGCATTACGGTAACGGAAGTGAAAGGCTTCGGACGTCAAAAAGGACATACGGAGTTGTATCGCGGCGCCGAATACGTAGTGGACTTTTTGCCAAAGACAAAAATCGAAGCAGCCGTCGACGATTCCATCGTCGAGCGTGCATTAGAGGCAATTGAGACTGCGGCACGCACTGGTAAGATTGGCGACGGAAAAATTTTCGTCCAGGATCTGCAAGAGGTGATTCGTATCCGTACCGGTGAAACCGGCAAAGAAGCGCTTTAAGGGGAAATTACAATGAGTATGAAAAATTTGCTGACAAAGACTCTGGCAATCAGTGCTTTGTTATTTGCAGTAGGATTTACCACGTCGGCGGGAGCGCAAGATGCCGCTAAAACAGATACGGTCGCGGCTCCGGCAACCGCTGCGCCTGCAGCGGCTGCAACGCCCGCTGCTGCTCCTGCTGCGGCAGCTCCCGCCGCAGCCGCTGCACCTGCCGCAGCGGCGCCAGTAGAAGTGCCAAATAAAGGCGACACGGCATGGATGCTGACCACAACAGCGTTTGTGATGTTGATGACATTGCCAGGTCTCGGCTTGTTCTACGGCGGTCTGGTCCGTACCAAAAACATGCTGTCGGTCCTGATGCAATGTTTCATGATCTTTTCGCTCATTTATATCTTGTGGTTCGCCTACGGCTACAGCATTGCGTTCACCGAGGGTAATTCGTTCTTCGGCGGCTTCGATCGACTGTTCTTGCATGGCATGACCGGCGATACGAATACCGGGACGTTCAGTAAAGGCGTTGTGATTCCAGAGTATTCATTCTTTGCTTTCCAAGGCGCGTTTGCTGCGATTACTTGTGCGCTGATCATCGGTTCGTTCGCCGAGCGTGCAAAATTCTCCGCGATTCTGGCTTTCATCGTCTTGTGGTTCACGTTCTCTTATCTGCCGATTGCGCACATGGTCTGGTTCTGGCCTGGTCCAGATGGCTTCACCGATGCTGCTGCTTCCGACAAACTTACCGCGGCTTCCGGCTGGTTGTTCCAAAAGGGCGCGCTGGACTTTGCGGGCGGTACGGTGGTGCATATCAACGCGGCGATTGCCGGTTTGGTTGGCTCATACATGATCAAGGCCCGTCTGGGATACGGCAAGGAATCCATGAAGCCGCATAGCTTGACATTGACCATGGTCGGCGCTTCGTTGCTGTGGTTCGGCTGGTTCGGTTTCAATGCTGGCTCCGCTCTGGAAGCCAACGGCAGCGCAGCACTGGCATTCGTCAATACGATGCTGGCAACGGCTGCGGCAGTATTGTCGTGGAGCTTCGCTGAATGGATCGGCAAGGGCAAGCCTTCGATGTTGGGCGGTGCTTCCGGTGCGGTCGCAGGTCTGGTTGCGATTACGCCAGCGGCAGGTTTTGTCGGCCCGGCCGGTGCGGTTGTATTAGGTCTGCTGGCTGGCTTGCTGTGCCTGTGGGGTGTGACCGGCTTGAAGAAGTTGCTGGGTGCGGACGATGCGCTGGACGTGTTCGGCGTGCATGGTATCGGCGGTATCCTGGGCGCCTTGATGACCGGTGTGTTTGCTGCGCCTAGCCTTGGCGGCACAGGTATTTATGATTACGTTGCCAACGCGGTTGCGCCTGATTACTCGATCAGCGGCCAGGTCTGGATTCAATTCCAGGCTGTGCTGACGACGTTGATCTGGTCCGGCGTGGTATCGCTGATCGCCTACAAACTGGTTGATATCGTGATCGGTCTGCGTGTTACTGAAGAGGAAGAGCGCGAAGGCCTGGATATCTCCAGCCATGGCGAGTCTGCTTATCATCCTTAATTGGAAAGAGTAGTTTGGGCCGCCTTAACCGGCGGTTGTTTTAAAAGTTCGTTAGAAGTCTGATTTAATATCGACAGCGTTTGCCCCGTCTGGATTCAGATGGGGCATTTTTTATGTGCTTTTATCTTTATCTATGACGGCCAGCCTTTAAATATCGGGGATTGTCGCTATCTAGCATCCGAATATATGCGTTTGTGGCTTCAAATGACCGTGCCCGGCGCTGTCGGACGATAAACGCTAGAATTGGCGTCGGCCGCGTTTGTCACTTGTCACTTGTCACTTGTCACTTGTCGCTGCCGCCGTTGCCCTCGTAAATAAGACGAAGTTGAAGAAAGTAGTAAAAACATGGTGCCCCATCTCGTAACCGCTCTGAATGGTCCGCTGCTCGATCTCGAAAACAAGATTCTGGCGGCCACGCCCGCCATCGAACGCTGGTTCCGGCTTGAGTGGCAGGAGCACACGCCGCCTTTCTATTGTTCGGTCGATTTGCGCAACGCCGGCTTCAAACTGGCGCCGGTCGATACCAATCTGTTTCCGGGCGGTTTCAATAATTTATCGCCGGAAATGCTGCCGCTGGCGGTGCAGGCCGCAATGGCCGCAATCGATAAATATTGCCCAGACGCAAAAAACCTGTTGCTGATCCCCGAACAAAACACCCAAAACACTTTTTATCTGCAAAATCTGGCGCGACTGATTCAGATTTTCCGGCAGACTGGTTTGAACATCCGTTTGGGTTCGTTATCGCCGGATCTGAAAAAGCCGACGCCGCTGGAATTGCCCGATGGCAGCATGATTACACTGGAGCCGCTGGAGCGCTCTAAAAACGGCCGGCGTCTCGGTTTGAAGAATTTCGATCCTTGCACGGTGCTGTTGAATAACGATTTGTCGATCGGCATTCCATCCGTGCTGGAAAATCTGCATGAGCAAAATGTGTTGCCGCCGCTGCATGCCGGCTGGGCGGTGCGGCGCAAGAGCAATCATTTTGCCGCCTATGACGAAGTGGTCAAGAAGTTTTCCAAGCTGATCGATGTCGACCCTTGGATGTTGAATCCGTTTTTCAAATATTGCGGTGCAGTCGATTTTCACGCGGCCGCCGATGAAGAGCGTTTGATCGCCAATGTCGACTCGTTGCTGGCGAAAATTCGTAAGAAATACAAGGAATACGGCATCAAGGAAACGCCATTCGTCATCATCAAGGCCGACGCCGGTACTTACGGCATGGGCATCATGACCGTGCGCCATTCTAACGAGATCAAGGCACTGACGCGTGTACAGCGCAACAATATGGCGTTGGGCAAGGAAGGCCTTGAAACCAGCGAAGTGATTATTCAGGAAGGCGTGCATTCGTTCGAGCGCATCAACGATGCCGTGGCCGAGCCGGTGGTTTATATGATCGACCGTTATGTGGTCGGCGGTTTTTACCGCGTGCATGCCGATCGCGCCGCGCATGAAAATCTGAACGCGCCGGGCGCGCATTTCGTGCCGCTGGCGTTTGCGCAGCAGCATGCCTTGCCGGATTTGCTGGCCAAGGCCGGTACGACGGCGCCCAATCGTTTTTATATGTACGGCGTGGTGGCGCGGTTGGCGGCGGTGGCGGCGGCGCTTGAGATGGAGCGCACCGATCCGAATCCAGAAATTTATTGAGAACGACCTAAAAATGAAAATTGCATTCCTGGCCGACCCGCTTTCCGGCTTCAAGATTTATAAGGATTCGACTTACGCAATGATGACCGAGGCTGCGCGTCGCGGCCATCAGGTGTATGCGTTTGAACAACAGGATATGGTCCTGGAGTCCGGGCTGGTAACCGCCAATGCCGCGCCCGTCGCGTTGACGGGCGACTCCGCTGACTGGTTCCGCCTGGGGACTTACAGTGAGATGTATTTGTCGGAATTCGATGCGATCGTGGTGCGCAAGGATCCACCGTTCGATATGGAATACATTTACACCACGTATTTGCTGGAACTGGCGGAAAAGCAGGGCGCGCGCGTGTTCAATAAACCGTCGGCGATTCGCGATCACAATGAAAAGCTGGCCATCGCGCAGTTTTCGCAATATACCGCGCCGACGCTGGTGACGCGCGATGCCAAACGTTTGCGCGCATTTCATACTGAGCATAAGGATGTGATTCTGAAGCCGCTCGACGGCATGGGCGGCGCCGGCATTTTCCGCGTGCGCGAAGACGGTATGAATTTGGGTTCGATTATCGAGACGCTGACCGATAACGGCCGTTCCACAATCATGGTGCAAAAATTCATTCCGCAAATTACCGAAGGCGATAAGCGCATCTTGTTGATCGGCGGTCGTGTGGTGCCATTCGTATTAGCACGTATCCCGCAGGGTAATGAGGTGCGCGGGAATCTGGCCGCAGGCGGTCTGGGCGTGGCGCAATCGATCAGCGCCGCCAATCTGAAAATGGCGGAAGCACTGGCGCCGGTGCTCAATGATCGTGGTTTATTATTAGTCGGCCTCGATGCGATCGGCGACTATATGACGGAAATCAATGTGACCAGCCCGACCTGTTTCCAGGAAATCAAGCAGCAGGCGGGTTTCGATGTGGCGGAAATGTTTATTACTGCAGTGGAAGCTGCGGTAAAGTAGTTACTTGCAAATAATTGCTCTTAAAACAATATGGTCGGTATCCTTCTTTTAACCCACGCGCCGTTGGGACAGGCTTTTGTCGCTGCCGCCACGCACGTGTTTCGCACGAAGCCGGAGCGATTGGAAGCGATTGATATGGTGGCCGATCAGAATCCAGCCGAAATCCAGCATTTGGCGGATCTGGCGATTGCCCGCCTCAACGATGGCAGCGGGGTATTGGTGATTACCGATATTATGGGCGGCACGCCTTCGAACTGTACCGGTCCGCTGTGCGCGATACCGGATGTGCAGGTGATTGCCGGCGTCAGTCTGCCGATGTTGTTGCGTGCGATTACTTATCGTGAAGATACCTTGGATGTTGTGGTTGAAATGGCGCTCGCCGGTGGGCATAACGGCGCGGTGCGTGTCGATAATCGGATTCGTCTCTCCTCTTGATAAAAATCAAACATGATCCAAAAAGAACTCGAAATCATCAATAAGCTCGGCTTGCATGCGCGCGCTTCAGCCAAACTGACGCAAACGGCAGGTAAATTCAACAGTGAAGTCTGGCTCAGTTATAACAAGCGCCGGGTTAACGCGAAATCGATTATGGGCGTGATGATGCTGGCAGCGGGCAAGGGCAGCAGAGTATTGCTGGAAACCCACGGCGACGACGAGCAGACCGCCGTCGAGGCCCTGACGGCGTTGATCGGGGATCGCTTTGGCGAAGGCGAGTAAGTGGACAAATGCGTGACAAAAGACGTGACAACGGCGTGGCAGAGGCAAGCGATGGCAGGTAGTCGAATGGTTGAAATAATGGATCGGCGCGGATAAAAGTAAAACGGAGACTACGCGATGGCATCCTTCACCTTACATGGCATTTCAGTTTCGCAAGGCATTGCGATCGGGCGGGCGCATTTGCTCACGCCTGCTGCGCTGGATGTCGAGCATTATTTGATTGCCGAGGAACAGGTCGAGGCTGAAGTGGAGCGGCTTAAGGATGCAATCATTGCCGTGCATCGGGAATTGCTTACGATTCGCCATACCTTGCCTAAAGAGGCACCGGCTGAATTGGCGGCTTTCCTGGATGTGCATGCGCTGATTCTGTCGGATACGATGCTGTCCGAAATGCCGCTGGAGATCATTAGAAACCGGTATTACAACGCCGAATGGGCGCTGGTCACGCAGATCGATGAATTGTCGGCGCAGTTCGATGAGATCGAAGATGCTTATTTGCGCGAACGCAAGGCCGATATCCAGCAGGTGGGCGAACGAATTTTGAAAGTGCTGACCGGAAGCGCAACTGTGCTGCCGGACGAGGACGATCATGCCTCGGCGCACATCATTGTCGTGGCGCACGATATTTCACCGGCAGATATGCTGCAGTTCCGCGATCGGGCTTTTGCCGGCTTTGTGACCGATATGGGCGGGCAGAATTCGCATACGGCCATTGTCGCGCGCAGCCTGGATATTCCGGCCGCAGTCGGCATGCACAATGCATCGGGGCTGGTGAAACAGGATGATTTACTGATTATCGACGGCGATGCCGGCGTGGTGATCGTCGATCCGGCGCCGCTGGTGCTGGCGCAGTATCGCGAAAGTCAGGCGCACTTGTTGCGCGATCGCACGAAACTGGGGCGTTTGAAAAAGACGCCGGCTGTCACGCTGGATGGC
>DATMOE010000473.1:0-4872 GCA_035568435.1 Herbaspirillum sp.
CTGGCATTTCAACAAACCGGTCGTCATTACGGCGCGCGGTTCCGACATCACCCTGTTGCCGCGCCACCGCCTGCCTCGCAAGATGATTCAATGGGCCGCAAAAAAAGCGGCCGGCATCGTCACGGTATGCGAAGCCCTGAGAACGGAAATCATCACACTCGGCGTGGAAGCAACACGCGTTGTTGCGCTACGCAACGGCGTGGATCTGGCATTATTCCGGCCGGTCGATCGCGAGGCCGTCCGGGCAGAACTGCACATGCATCAATTCACCCTGCTTTCAGTGGGCAGTCTGGCGCCGGTCAAGAGTCACGACCTGACGATCTCCGCCCTTGCCTTGCTGCCGGACGTGCGCCTGATGATCGCAGGCAGCGGCCCTGAGCTACCGCGCTTACAAGCGCTGGCCGCGCAATTGCAGGTTGCCGAGCGGGTGACGTTTCTCGGCGCGCTGCCGCAGGCGGCGTTACGAAATTTGTATGGCGCCGCCGATGCGCTGGTGCTGGCGTCGAGCCGGGAAGGCTGGGCCAACGTCCTGCTCGAATCGATGGCCTGCGGCACGCCGGTTATCGCCAGTAACGTCTGGGGTACGCCGGAAGTGGTGGCGCAAGCCGATGCGGGCATCCTGATGCAGCAACGCACTGCTGCCGGCGTTGCCGCGGCAGTCCATGCTTTACGGGCGCACTATCCAGATCGAGCGGCGACACGGCGCTACGCGGAGCGTTTCAGTTGGGACGAAACGACCGCCGGGCAGCTCAGCCTGTTTCGCAGCATCATCGGAAAACGGCACTGATCCGACATGCGCGCCTATCAAATGCCCAGCAGTGCGATGCCGCACTTTATCCGCCTCTCCGGCAACATGATTGCGTCGGCCGCGCGGGGCAACGGCCGCCTGTGCATTCTCACTTATCACCGCATCCTCGACGCGCATGATTTTTCATTGGTGAAAATGGACGTCGAGACCTTCCGCTGGCAGATGCAACTGCTGGCCGATTGCTTCAATGTTCTGCCGCTGCACGAAGCGCTCCAGATGCTTCTGCTAAAACAGATTCCGCCGCGTGCTGTATGTATTACCTTCGATGACGGTTACCGTTCAACCTACGACCTTGCGCTGCCGATTCTGAAGGAGTTCGGCCTGCCGGCGACTGTATTTACAACGACTGCGCACATGGATGGCGGCAATATGTGGAACGATCGGATCATCGAAGCGGTGCGGCTGTTGCCCAACGGACCGCTGGACCTGCGGGAGCTCGGCCTGGATTTGCACCCTATCGTCGATGCGCGCAATCGGATAGAAATCGCAGCCAAATTGAATGACCATGCGAAGTACCTCCTGCCCTCTGAACGCACCAATGTGATCGATACGCTTGAAAAACTGGCCGGAGAACTGGCAGGGAAACCGGTCGCCCCGAATCTGATGCTCAACCGGGAAATGATTGCGTCCCTTTCCCAAAATGGCATGGAAATAGGCGGCCATACCGTCACGCATCCTATCCTGAGCAAGCTCGATGACGCTAGCGCGCGCAGCGAAATCCTCGAAAATAAACAGGTGCTGGAACGCATTATCGGAAAATCGCTGCGCCTGTTTGCCTATCCGAACGGCAAGGTAGGCGTGGATTACGACGAACGCCATGTCCGCATGGTCGAAGAAGCCGGTTATACCGCCGCCTTCACAACCGCGATCGGGTCTGCCAGCCAGTTCAACGACATCTACCAGATGCCGCGCAGCCGTCCCTGGGATGCAACACCGTTTATGTTTGGCCTGCGGCTGTTGCGCTGGCTTGCCGACAGGGATACAGCATCATGAGAAATAGCGCACTGTTAATCGCTTTTCACTTTCCGCCGCAATCGGAAAGCAGCGGCATCCAGCGCACGCTGAGTTTTGCAAAAAATCTCGGTGAATTCGAATGGACTCCGATCGTTGTCTCGGCCAATCCCTTGGCTTATGAACGAAAAAACGCCTCGCAGCTTGCCAGCGTCCCCGCCGATCTGGTGGTCGGCAGGCCGTTCGCCCTGGATGCCAAAAGGCATTTGGGTTTATACGGACGTTACCCTGAAATCGTGGCCCTGCCGGACCGCTGGATAAGCTGGTGGTTATTTGCGGTTCCGGCCGGCCTGGCGCTGATCCGCCGGCACCGCCCCGCAGTTATCTGGTCGACCTTTCCGATTGCCACGGCGCACCTGATCGGCCTCACCTTGCAACGGCTGACCGGTTTGCCATGGATCGCCGACTTCCGCGATCCAATGCTCCAAAGCGACTTCCCAAAAAGCAAACTGCAGCGCAAGACCTATGCATGGATAGAGCGCAAGGCAATCCTCCGGTGCGACAAAGCAACCTTTACCACCCAAGGCGCTTTGAATGCTTATAAAAGCCGCTTCCCTGCCACACTGCATCACAAATTTTTCGTCATTGAAAACGGCTACGACGAGCAGGCATTCGAGCAAGCTTCCTGCGCCGCCGCTGGTGCCTCCTGCGCCGCCGGCGCGCAGACCCGCATTACCCTGGTCCATAGCGGCGTGCTCTACGCCGAAGGACGGGATCCCACGATGTTTCTCAAAGCGATTTGCGCATTGAAAAAACAGGGCCGGATCAACGCCGAAACGTTTCGCGTCATCCTGCGCGCTCCCAGCGAGATCCCTTACTTCAAGGCACTCGCCAAGAGCTGCGAAGTCGAGGATCTGGTCTTCATAGAGCCACCGGTGCCCTACTTGGATGCCTTGCACGAAATGCTCTCGGCCGACGGTCTGCTGATTTTCCAGGGAACCCCCTTCAACACGCAGATTCCAGCAAAGATCTATGAATATTTCCGCGCCCGGAAACCGATTCTGGCCTTGCTGGACCCTCTCGGCGAAACGGCCGGCACACTCAGGGCAGCCGGATTCCCGGACTTGGCGCAAATGACCTCAATCGAGGCCATCCTCCCGGTCCTGGACGGATTCATTCAGAAAATCCGGGCAGGCACAGCACACGCGGCGACCGATGAATTGGTTGCGGCCTCTTCGCGCAGTCATCGCGCAAGACAACTAGCGCGCTTGTTCGATCAGCCCACAGGCTTGGCCGGTTCGGGACCATAACGCCATGCAAAACGATCTGCGTTCGAAAACGGTCAGAGCCATCAGCCACCTTGGCATTGGCGGCGCCCTTGGCAAACTAATCTCGCTGGGCACCACGCTCCTGCTGGCGCGTCTATTGAGCCCAGCCGATTACGGCTTGATGGAAATTGCGATGATGTTCATCGGCTTCGTCGGTTTCTTTAACGAAATCGGCATGGGTGCGGCCATTGTGCAGAAGACCGATCTCACCGCGTCCGAAGTCAACGGCTGTTTCGCCATTGCTGTGGCCTCCAGCGTGGTGCTGTTTTTGGGGACCGTTCTGGCGAGCTACTTCATCGCCGTTTTTTTCGGGCATCCGCAATTGCGGGCGATGATCTCTACGCTCGCACTCGGCTTCGTCATCGGTGCTTTCGGCGCGATCCCGGAGGCGTTCCTGCGCAAGGAAATGCAGTTCAAGGCCATTGCAGGCACTACCATGCTCGCCATTTTTGTCCAAAGCGTTGCCAGCATAGCGCTGGCCGTAGCCGGCTATGGCGTGTGGTCGCTGGTGTGGGGTTCGCTGCTCGGCGCCGCCGTCAGCGGGATCGGTTTTTTCGTGCTCTCGCCGTGGCGACCCGGGGGACGCTACGGCATTCGCGAAGCCGTCGATTTGGCCATCTACGGCATGCACGTCACAACCACCCGCGTCTTCTGGTTCTTGTACAGTAATGCCGACCGGGCGATCGTCGGCAAGCTGCTGGGGCCGGCCCTGCTCGGGATCTACGGCATGGCGTTTTCTCTGGCCACACTGCCCAACAGCCAGATCACTACGCTCGTCATCAATGTGGCCTCGCCGCTGTTCTCGAAACTTCAAAACGACCTGCCCCGCTTGTCATCGGTCGTTCTCAAGCTCACGCGCTGCATCGCCTATATCACTTATCCGGCGCTGCTGGGCATGATTGCCTGCTCGCGTGAACTGATCATGGTGATTCTGGGACCGAAATGGATCGACTGCCTGATTCCCTTCACCGCGCTGTGCATTATGGGCCTGATCAAATCCGTGGATCCGCTGCTGTCCCAAGTATTGACCAGTATCGGCAACGTCAGGAAGCTGGCTGTGTACACCGCAATCTGCGCAGTCGTCATGTCTGCTGCATTTGCAGCCGGTGCATGGCTCGATGGCCTGCGCGGCGTTTCGATTGCATGGGTTCTGGTTTATCCCTTGCTTTCGATCAAGCTGCTGCGCGATGTTTGCCGCCTTATCGGCATGTCGATGCGCGACTATTACCGCAGCCTCTTGCCTGTGTTGTGCGGCGCCGCAGCTATGGGAGCCGTGGTGCTGCTGGTGCGTCAGGCGCTCTACTATATCGGCTTGCCCGTGCCTGCCATCCTTATTCTGGAAATCGCTGCCGGCGGGCTCGCCTACCTGGCGTGGATTATCTACATCGATCAGCATGCCATGCAGGAAATCCGCCAAATCATGATCGATCTCGGCATGGCCGAAACGCGATTCGACCGTTGGCCTTTCACGCGCAAAACCCCATCTGGAAGGGATATAAAGGCATGAAGATGAGCATGAACAGGAAACCGGAAATTCCCGCCGTGATCGTCGGCGGCGGTCTGAATGCGCTCGGCATCGTCCGCAGTCTGGGCGGCCGTGGGATACCGTTGATCGTGGCCGATACCGATGCGATGTCGCCTGCCATGCGCTCCCGCCATGGGCAAAAAAAAATTTTCCCGTCGCTGGAAGGCGTCAGCCTGGTCGACAGCCTGCTTGACCTGGCAAAGGATTTTTCCTCTCCGGCGGTGTTGTTCCTGACCGAGGAAAAAGGTGTCAATGCAGTT
>DATMOE010000474.1:0-5663 GCA_035568435.1 Herbaspirillum sp.
TTCTGTAGGCGTAAGCGTAACAGAATAAAGAACGGCCATAAGGTCGAATCGGGCATCATTTGCACAATCTCGAGCTGGTTCATGCCGGCAAAATGACCTTGCTGCCGTCGCAATAGGCTTATTTGTCCGTCGCCGGCGATCATCATTGTGATTTTGCCATCTTTCTTGCGTAATACATCGCAAGCAAAAATCGCCAATGCAGCGCCGGAAATTGCAATACCGGCGGCCACGCCGGCAGAATCCCAAAACAATTGCAACAAAGCAACTGTGCCGACTCCGATTAAAGCGGTCGACACAATTGCCATGAACAACGTCCCGATCTTCGAAGGCCCTGACCGCACTGATATTGCAATCGACATCGCCCGGCGCCTTCCAGCAGATTAAACCAGCTTCTTAAACACCAACGTGCCGTTAGTGCCGCCAAAACCAAAGGAATTTTTCACCGCGTAATCAATTTTCATCTGCCGCGCTGTGTTTGCGCAGTAATCGAGATCGCACGCAGGATCCTGATTGTCGAGATTGATTGTCGGCGGTGAAATCTGGTGATGGACTGCCAGAACCGTAAATACCGATTCCAGCCCTCCCGCACCGCCCAGCAAATGGCCGGTCATCGATTTGGTTGAATTGACCACCAGCTTTTTGGCGTGCTCGCCAAATGCCACCTTGATTGCGTCGCTCTCATTTTGATCACCCAGAGGGGTCGAAGTGCCGTGCGCATTCAAATACTGCACTTCATCTGGATTGATGCCGGCATCTTTGAGTGCGAACGACACGCAACGGCGAGGGCCGTCGAGATTGGGCGCAGTCATGTGGTAAGCATCGCCGCTCATGCCGAAACCGACCAGTTCAGCGTAAATTTCAGCGCCGCGCGCCTTGGCATGCTCATATTCTTCCAGCACCAGTACACCAGCACCTTCGCCGAGCACAAAGCCGTCGCGATCCTTGTCCCACGGACGGGAGGCCGCCGCAGGATCGTCGTTACGCGACGACAGCGCGCGCGCCGAGGCGAATCCACCTACACCCAGCGGTGAAATACTGGCTTCGGCGCCGCCTGCGATCATCACGTCGGCATCGCCGTACATGATCATCCGGCCCGCGGAGCCGATGCAATGCAGCCCGGTAGTGCAAGCAGTCACAATCGCCAGATTCGGCCCTTTCAGACCGTATTTGATCGACAGATTGCCGGAAATCATATTGATAATCGAGGCCGGAATAAAGAACGGGCTGATGCGCCGCGGGCCGCGATTAGTGAGTTCTGCGTGGGTTTCCTCGATCAGCGGTAAACCGCCGATGCCGGAGCCGATAATGACGCCGACACGATCTGCATCGATCGCATCATTGAGATTATCTTGAGAGTCGACCAAACCGCTATCCCGAATCGCCTGCATCCCCGCCGCCATGCCGTAATGGATAAAGGTATCCATGTGACGGGCTTCTTTGGCAGGCATGTAATCTTCGACATTGAAGCCTTTTACTTCACCGGCAAAGCGGGTCGAAAAGGCCGAAGCGTCGAATTTGGTAATTGTTGCAATACCCGAGGTGCCGGCAGTAATGGCGGCCCAAGCATCTGCAACTGTATTTCCGACGGGTGAAACACAACCTAAACCGGTAATCACCACCCGGCGTTCACGTGAGCGGCTCAAGCAGTTCTCCTAGAGTCGATCAACACAGAATTAAGCTTTGAGATGTGCCTTGGCGTAATCGATCGCCTGCTGCACAGTAGTAATCTTTTCAGCTTCTTCGTCTGGAATTTCCATTTCGAACTCATCTTCCAGCGCCATTACCAGTTCAACGGTATCGAGCGAATCAGCGCCCAAATCGTTCACGAACGATGATTCGATTTTGACATCAGCTTCAGCAACACCAAGTTGTTCAGCGACGATTTTTTTAACACGTTGTTCGATATCGGACATTGTCATACCTCCAGTTGGATCGGTTACAGAAAGTGCGCGCATTTTAGCAGATTTGCGCGCTGTGAATTTACTTTTAGCGGCTACTAATGGCAATATCAGTGATCATTGCCATCTTGTCGGAAATTAAGCTGGGATTAACCCATATACATGCCACCGTTGACATGCAATGTTGTACCGGTAATGTAACCGGCCTGTGACGAGGCTAAAAACAATACCGCCGCAGCGACATCTTCCGGCGCCCCCAAACGTCCCAGCGGAATTTGTTGCAGCAGCGCTGCCGTTTGTTGCTCGCCCAGGCCCTTGGTCATATCGGTATCGATGAAGCCGGGTGCAACACAATTAACCGTAATATTGCGACTGCCGATTTCCCGCGCCAGCGCGCGGCTCATGCCGGCGACACCGGCTTTTGCAGCCGCATAATTCATTTGACCTGGATTGCCGGCAGAGCCGACCACCGAGGTGATATTGATGATGCGTCCCTGCCGGGCTTTCATCATGCCGCGCAATACCGCACGCGACAGGCGTGCCACGGCAGTCAGATTGGTAGAGATCACGCTGTCCCACTCTTCATCCTTCATGCGCATCGCTAGCTGATCCTGCGTAATGCCGGCGTTATTGACCAGAATCGAAATCGCGCCGAATTCTTTTTGGATGGCATCGATGGTTTCGTTACATGCAGTAGCATCATTCACATTCAACAACATACCTTTGCCATTGCCCGGAGACAACTCTTCAAGATAGGTGGAAATCGAGTCTGCACCCTGCGCCGAAGTCGCCGTGCCGATGACGCGTGCGCCTTTGGCGATTAAGGTTGCCGCAATAGCGCGACCGATACCGCGCGAAGCACCGGTCACCAGTGCAATCTGGCCCTGCAATGTTGTATCTGTCGTCATGCTTGCAACTCCAATATTTTATCCAGCGATGCCTGATCGACGATGGCCTCGCCGGTCAGATCGCCATTAATCCGTTTGGTCAATCCCGCCAGTACTTTGCCGGGTCCGCATTCGATCACATGAGTGATGCCTTCACCGGCCATTTTTTGTACGATCTCAACCCACCGCACCGCACTTGCGGCCTGACGCACCAGCGCATCTTTGATGGCTGCCGGCTCGTTGTTGATGGCGACATCGACGTTGTTAATGAGCGGCAAAGCCGGCGCATTGAATGCAACGTCGTTCAAATAAACGCGCAAACGATCCGAAGCCGGCCGCAGCAGAGAGGAATGGAATGGCGCGGATACCGGCAAAATCAGCGCGCGTTTGGCGCCCTTGGCTTTAGCCGCATCGCAGGCGCGCTGCACTGCGTCCTTATGGCCGGCAATCACCACTTGCGCAGGCGCATTGAAATTGACCGCTTCGACTACCTCGCCTTGCGCGGCAGCCGCACAAGCGTCGCGCACATCCTGATCTGACAAACCTAAAATCGCCGCCATGCCGCCTTGACCGACCGGCACCGCTTCCTGCATCGCCTGTGCCCGGAAACGCACCAGCGGCAACGCATCTTTAAATGCGATCACACCGGCGGCAACCAGCGCCGAATACTCGCCCAAGCTATGCCCTGCCACCAACGCAGGCACTTTACCGCCGGCAGCCAGCCATGCGCGATACATAGCCACCGCTGCTGTCAGCATGACCGGTTGTGTATTGGTGGTCAGATCGAGTTCTTCCTTCGGGCCTGCGGCGATCAGCTTAGCCAGATCGAATTGCAGCACATCCGACGCTTCGGCAACGGTGTCGCGCACTACTGCGTTATCCGCGAAGCCGTCGAGCATGCCGATCGCCTGCGAACCCTGGCCGGGGAAAACAAATGCAAATTTCGTCATAATAAAAATAAATGCAAAAAATAAATGCGGTGAAAATACGTGAAATGAGATACGTGAAATAAATGCGGTAAATCAGTTTTAATTTTTTAATTTGCTTTTTAATTTACGTCTTACAGGCGTATTCAAATCGTCGCAAATCACCGCAAAACATCGCTTACATGCGCGCCAATACGGCGCCCCAGGTAAAGCCGCCGCCCACTGCTTCCATCATGATGGTATGACCCGGTTTGATGCGGCCATCGCGCACCGCCAGATCGAGCGCCAGCGGAATCGAGGCGGCAGAGGTATTACCATGCTGATCGACGGTAGCAATCATTTTTTCCAGCGGCAATTTCAGTTTTCTGGCAGTGCTCTGCATGATGCGGATATTCGCCTGATGCGGCACCAGCCAATCGACTGCAGTGCTGTCGAGGCCGGCCGCTGCCAGCACTTCGCTGGCGACCTTCTCCAGCAACGATACCGCCAGTTTGAATACGGCCTGGCCATCCATATAAAGAAAGGCGCCTTGCACGATAGCGTCCGCAGGGCTGTTACGCATGCAGAGAATGTCGCCATAACTACCATCCGCATGCAGCTTGCTGGCGAGGATACCGGGCTGCTCCGAGGCTTGCAATACGACTGCGCCGGCGCCGTCGCCGAACAGCACACAGGTCGTGCGGTCTTTGAAATCCAGGATGCGGGAGAACACTTCGGTGCCGATGACCAATACATTCTTATACGCGCCCGACTTGATGAAATTGTCCGCAACCGACAATGCGTAGACAAAACCGCTGCACACTGCCTGCACGTCCATTGCCGCACAACCGCTGGTGATTTCAAGCTTGCGCTGCACCACGCATGCGGTACTGGGAAAGCCGCCGGGATAATCCGGCGTCGATGACGCAACGATGATCAGATCGATCGCGTTGGCTTCCAAGCCAGCCGCGTCGAGTGCGCGCTTGGACGCTATAACCGCCAGATCGCTGGACAGCACACCGGCGTCGGCATAATGGCGTGCCGAGATACCGCTGCGCGATACGATCCATTCGTCGGAGGTTTCGATGCCATCGGCCGCCAATTGGTCGGCCAGTTCGTTGTTGGTGACGCGTTTCGGCGGCAGATAACTTCCGGTGCCGATAATTTTGCTATACAGATTCATCTCGTGATTTTGATAATGATTGTTTGTATTAATTGACCTGATCGGACTAATTGGCGGCCGCAGTTGGCGCGCCCGCTTCGGATGCGCCCGGCTCTGCGATCTGCGCATCCCGTCCGTCCGCCGCTGGAATTAGCTTGGCTATCGCCACTGTAATGCGGGCCAGCACATCGTATTTCGCAGCATCATAGGCCCGCCGAATAGCCCATTCAAATGCATACATATCGGCGCCGCCATGACTTTTAAATACCAGACCGCGCAAACCCAGCAGACTGGCGCCATTGTAACGCGAAGGATTCAATCGCCGCGACAGCGCCTTGATCGCACCAAAAGCGATCGCCGCACCGAGCATATTGAGCCAACCTTTTTTGAATTCAGTCGTCAATACACTTTTAACGAAACGCCCCAAACCTTCGGAGGCCTTCAGTGTGACGTTGCCGACAAAACCATCGCACACAACGATATCGGTGGTCCCTTCGAAGATATCGTTGCCTTCGACATTGCCGTAAAAATTCAACACGCCTTTTTCATGCGCTGCACGCAGCAGTTCGGCGGTATGTTTAACCAGATCGTTACCCTTGATGTCTTCTTCGCCGATATTGAGCAAACCGACCGTCGGTCTTGGTTTGCCTTCCATCGCCGACACCAGCGCCGAACCCATCAATGCGAACTGATGCAAATGCTGCGGTTCGCAATCGACGTTCGCACCCAGGTCGAGCATATAGGTCGGACCATCGTTCTGATTGGGGAGAATGGTGCAAATGGCGGGACGATCAACACCGGGAATCGTTTT
>DATMOE010000475.1:0-2729 GCA_035568435.1 Herbaspirillum sp.
AATAAAAAGCTTCATCAAGCAACAGAATAAAAACTAAAAATTAACGCCGCAACGTGGCCGCATTCCAATAATGGAGACAGTTGGAGATGATGAATAAATTGCTACCGCTTTCTTATCAGATCGACAAATTCGCAAAAACGCTGACCACACATTTCCCCCATTCCTTTTCCCTCGATAACCAGCAGCAGATCATGGTCGGCGCGGAAAGCACGCCGGTACTGAGCAATGGCGGCACCGTGCTGAATCTGAATTTCAGCATCCTCGATAAATTCTCGGCAAAAACCGGCGTCAGCGCGACGATTTTCGTCAAGCATGGCGACGATTTCATTCGTATCTCGACCTCGATCAAGAAGGAAGATCAATCGCGCGCAGTTGGCACGCTGCTCGATCATGCACATGCCAGTTACAAGGCGCTCTCGACCGGTAAGCCCTATATCGGCTATGCGCAATTGTTCGGGCAACAGTACATGACCCAATATGATCCCATCAAGGATGCGCAAGGGCAGGTCATCGCCGTGTTGTACGTCGGTATCAACATCACTTCACGTTTTCGGATGGACATCGGGGCCAAGGTTTGCGCGATCGCTTTGTGCGTCATGGGTGCTATTTTCGGGCTTTATCTTTGGGCCATCGGCGCGTCGATATCCGCTCTGGCATCGGCGCCTGGGCAGCAGATGGCCGAGCAGATGGGGCGAATACAGATGCAGTACGGTGTGTTGGCAGCGGTGGCGGTGTTGCTTGCTATCGGCCTGCTGTATCTGTTATTGAAAAAGCTGGTGACGCAACCGCTCCAGCAAGTCATGCACGCGGCCGAGCAATTGGCCGGCGGTGATCTGACGGCGCAACTTCATGTGGGCCGGCGCGACGAAATCGGCCAGCTCATGCAGGCGATTAACGGCGTTAGCGGCGGGCTGGCGAGCATGATCGGTAACGTGCGCAAGATCGCCGATCACATTAATCTGGCATCGAGCGAAATCTCCGCCGACAATCATGATCTCTCCGCGCGTACCGAGGCGCAGGCCAGCGCCTTGGAGCAGATCAGCGCAACCATGGAGAATTTAACCTCCACCGTCAAAACCAACGCCGAGCATGCGCGGCAATCCAATGAACTGGCGGCGTCGGTTTCCACGCAGGCGCTTAAAGGCGGCGATGCGGTCGGCCAGGTGGTGAGTACTATGGGTTCGATCAAGAGTAGTTCCGGCAAGATTATCGATATCATCGGCGTGATCGACAGCATTGCTTTCCAGACCAATATCTTGGCATTGAATGCGTCGGTGGAAGCGGCGCGCGCCGGAGAACAGGGGCGGGGGTTTGCGGTGGTTGCTTCCGAAGTACGTAATTTGGCGCAACGCTCGGCCGGTGCTGCCAAGGAAATAAAATCGCTGATTGCGGATTCGGTCGATAAGGTCGGCAACGGCAGCAAGCTGGTCGATCAGGCCGGCGAGACCATGCAGGGGATTGTTGTCTCAGTGGATAACGCGACGCGCATCATGGGCGAAATTGCCGCCGCCAGCATGGATCAGAGCAACGACATCGGGGAAGTCAATCGCGCCATTGTCGATATCGATGACATGACGCAAAAAACCGCCGCCTTGGTCGAACAGGCTGCTGCTGCGGCTGAAAGCCTGCATCATGAGGCCGCAGAGTTGTCGCGGAATATTAGTATTTTCAGGCTGGCGCGGGATGTGAAAGATGCGAGGCCGGGTGCTTAAAATGGCAGCGACACTGCGACACAAAGCTGTCGGCCAGTTGTTCCGCTTCGCTGCGTGTTGCCGCGCACACCATGATGTAGCCAATCCGATCCGCGTTCTCGAACGGCGGTCGAATGTGGTCACCTTTTTGTTTTAATAATTCAACGCAACGAATTCTGGGATCGTGCCATTGGGGCATCTCGACGTGATCGAGAATGCCCGCTTGTTCCGCCACAATCCAGCGCGTCACTGCCACCGATGTCGCGCTCTCAGTGGGAATGCGCAGACCTTCGCCGGTATGCAAAGCAATCAGATCGGCGTGCATCGAGCGGTTCAGCGCGTAGCCGATGAGCCTTGGGATTTTGGCGCCGACCAAGCGGGGGTTAATCTCGATCAGACGCGGCCCATCTGCGGTCAGCATTAACTCGGTGTGGGCGGCGCCCCAGTCTAAACCGACGGCGTCCAGTACGCTAAAAAGATAACGTTCGATGGCTTCAAACGCAGGACGGTTTGGCGTAAAACAGCCGCCGCGAATGGCGAATGAAGGCGGCTCGAAGAATATTTTTTCGTTAATGCCTAATAGTTGATGCCGGCCATCGGTCGTCAAGGTATCGCAACCGATGATGGTGCCGCTCATGAAGCGCTCCACCAGCAAGCGATCGTTGGATCGGACATTCAGTCCATAGTCTGCGTTGCAGGGTAATAAATCGTCGAGCGGGCTGAGCAGGGGATCGAGGTCTTCAAGGTAACGCAAGACCACGATATTTTGCGAACCATAGCCGTCGACAGGCTTGATCAACACCGGCAAGCCGAGCTGTTCGACGGCCGCTTTGACGCCCTCGTTCGTCGTGGCCAGTGAAAACAGCGGTTGCGCCAGGCCGCGCTCGGCCAATCTGCAACGGACATCGAATTTGTCGCGCATGAGCGCGGCGCTGGCCGGGTTCAAGTGCCGCACTCCGAGCCTGTCGGCAAGCTTTGCCGCCGCCGGCATGCGGGTATCGATGAGACACAATACGGCGTCGATGCGTTTTCTGACAT
>DATMOE010000476.1:0-3196 GCA_035568435.1 Herbaspirillum sp.
GATAAAAACAAATACCGTAACCGTTTAATTTCGGATTGAATTTTGGGCTAAATAAGGCCGCTTGCAGATCACGGTTGTAGTTGGCAATCCAGGCTTCCACATCGTAGGTATCGCGCAGGACGATCCAGGGACGTTGCGGCGGTTCGGCGGCGATTTCGGCTTGATCCATAGCGTCGGTTGGGGGAGGGGACTGCCTGATAGGAATACGGGGAAATATGTGGCGGCATTGTCCCACGCCGCCACGAGGTTTACACAAAAACGTTATGATTGTGGCCACAAATTACGAAACCTGATCGGAGCAAGGCATGTTTCTGGATTTTTCAACGCTTGAATCACGCGAAGCCTATCGCTGGATGGCATCGGCCATCGCGCCCCGGCCGATAGCCTGGGTATCCTCGTTGTCCGGGGAGGGCGTTGCCAATCTTGCACCTTTCAGTTTTTTTCAGATGATTACCGCAAAGCCGCCGACACTGATGATTTCGCCGCTGGTGCAAACCGACGGCAGTAAAAAAGATACTGTCCGCAATATCCGGCAGACCGGCGAATTTGTCGTCAATCTGGTGCCGCATGCATTGCGCGACATGATGAACCAGACCTCGTTCGGTTATGACGGCGACACCAGCGAATTCGAAGCCTGCGGCGTGCCTTCGCTGCCTTCGCAGCGCGTGAAGCCGCCGCGGGTGTCGGGCGTGCCGGTCAGCTTCGAATGCCGGCTTGTCAGTTGCACGCCCTATCCGGCGGATCAACCGTCTTGTTATGTGATTTTCGGTGAAGTCGTGGCGGCCCATATAGACGAGACGATTTTGGCTGAAGACGGGCAAATCGATCCGGTCCGGCTGGACCTGCTCTCGCGCATGGGCGGCAAATGGTATGGACGCACTGCCGGTAGTGGCAATTTTGAGCTGGAACGTCCAGAGGGCTGGCGCCGTTAGAGAGAGGCAGGCCGTTGCAAAATTAATCTTGCGCTAGGGTATGCTGCCGCGTCCGCCATGCACGATAAATGCGCAACGCCACTTGTGCATCATCGGCGGCATACAGCATCTGACGCTCGGTCAATTGCGGCGCAGCCCAATTGGTGGTCGATGTCTTTTTGGATTTCTGCAGATGCATGCCGAAAAATTTCGCAACGGCAGTTTTTGCGCCGACATCGTTACGGCCGCCCTGACGCAGCGCCACCGACAGATCTAGCACGTTTTGCGTGCTGATCCCCATTTTTCCTTGCAGCCGCTTAAGATCATCGCTAAGACCGAAGCCGACTTTCAGTATCTGCGCCGAACTCAGAACGGCATGCGCCACCTGTTGATTAAATGCACTGCCGACCTGAAAAAGATACGCCGCATCGTCGGTCGCCAACTGAATCAGATGCGGCCCGCGTGATTGCTCACCTTTGACGAAGGTGGGTTTGGATTCGGTATCGAAGCCCAGGACATCGGCGCACAGCAAGGCCGCCAGCGCTTGTTCGGCCTGTTGGGCAGAAACAATCAGGTGAATGCCAGAAAGACTGATGCCGTTGTATGGGGTCAGCCCGGCGGCATGCGTGGCATCGAACGCAGCATCGTGTTTAAGGGGCTGCGGCAGGCTCATGATGGGGTGCTATCCGGTGGAAGAGATGCCCGATAATAGCCAGTATTCGCTAACCCGGCTATTAAATTAGGATTTATCTGAAATACATTTTTCTTCTTTGAGATCGCTGTTTGACTACCTATTCTGGGGTCAGAAAAAGCATTCCGCTTTTTCGAAAACAGTCACTTTCAAGGAGCATTTATGAATAAGACCAAATTGCTATTTGCATGTCTGATCGCTGTCGGTGCATTGCACGGTAACGCTTTTGCGGGCGGGATAGCGAACAACGTCGGCGCCGACACCAACACCGCGCAGACGGAATGTGTCGCCAAGGGCGGCACCTGGATCGAACTGCTCGGTCTGTGCGTGAACATCTGAATTAAGTAGTAATAGGCCGTCGGCGCGCTGCAAGCCGGTTTCGCAGCGCGTCATGCGGCATAGACGAAACCATTCGCCTGGTTCTTTTCCTGCACCGTATAATTGCGGCATTTTGTCGTTACAGGAACTATCCAGTGCTCCATCGTCTTGCCGTTGCGCCGCAATACTTGTTTCCGAAACAGGCCATCACTGCATTTGCCGGTCTGGTCGCGAATGCCGAAGCCGGCCGCATCACGAGCGGCATCATTCGCTGGTTCATCGGTCGTTACGGCGTGAATATGGCGGAAGCGGAAAATCCCGATATTCATAGCTATGCCAGTTTTAATGCTTTTTTTACGCGCGCATTGCGCGAGGGCGTGAGGCCGTTGGCTCCGGCGCCGTTCGTTTCGCCGGTCGATGGCGCCATCAGCCAGTTCGGCCAGATCGAATCCGACCAGATATTCCAGGCCAAAGGTCATCTTTATTCCACCACGGCGCTAGTCGGCGGCGATCGCGCGCTGGCAGCGCAATTCGCGTACGGCAGCTTCGCCACGCTCTATCTGAGCCCCAAGGATTACCACCGTATACATATGCCATGCGACGGCAGGCTGATGCGCATGATCTACGTGCCGGGCGAGCTGTTTTCGGTCAATCCAACGACTGCGCGGGGCGTTCCGGGCTTATTTGCGCGTAATGAACGCGTGGTGTGCGTATTCGAATCGGCCCAAGGCCCGTTCGTTCTGACGCTGGTGGGCGCCACGATTGTCGGCAGCATGTCGACGGTATGGCACGGCGTCGTCAATCCGTCGCGTACCGGCAAGATTTGCGAATGGCGCTACCAAGATCAAACGATCGTTTTGAAAAAAGGCGAAGAGATGGGACGTTTCCTGCTGGGTTCAACAGTGGTGATGTTATTCCAGAAAGATGTGTTGGCGTTTAATCCCGAATGGGCGCCAGAGCGTGCGGTACAACTGGGCGAGGCGATGGCAAGCTGAAATCGCCGGCTTGCCATCCGATTACCGAATTCTAAAAAGCAATGATCGTTGCGTTATGGCAACGAAATCAGACTGACTCAAATAGCGTTGAAATGTCCGAACTGGGCACGTGGCAACTGGCGCATGATAGCGACCATGACCATATCTGCCGCTTGAGCGTCGTATTCCAGAGACAGCCAGACATTCATGCGCTTAGCCTGGGCAATGGGTTGTACGCGGATCGAGGCTAGTTTGTCGCCGCAAACAGTGGCGGCCAATTGACGTAACTGCAGAACATCGGT
>DATMOE010000477.1:0-3080 GCA_035568435.1 Herbaspirillum sp.
CTCGCGCAGATTGGCGTTACCTGGTACACATGGCTGGAACAAGGCCGTCCGGTGCGCACGTCGACCAAGGTATTAAATGCGATTGCAAGTGCCTTGCAATGCACGGAAGCGGAAACGCGGCATCTGTTTTTGCTGGCGGGCAAAGTCGAACAAGTCTCTGCGATAACACCCGCGTGCGAACAGCTATCGCAGGTCAGCCAGGCGATTCTCGATCAACTCAATCCTTTGCCGGCCGTGATTCAGAATGCGCGCTTCGACATCATCGGCTTCAATCAGGCATATAGCCGTCTGGTATGCGTCGATCTGGCGCAAATCGCACCGGAGGATCGCAACTGCCTCTATCTCGCTTTTACCAACAAGGCATGGCGCGCCGCGCTGACCGACTGGAATGAGGGCATGCCGCGCATGGTCGCAACGTTCCGTGCAGCGATGGCCGATCACATGCATGACGCGGCGTGGGAGCGGCAATTGCAGCGCATGCTTGCGGTGTCGGATGAATTCAAGGAAGTGTGGCAGCGCTATGAAGTGCGCGGGATTGAAAACCATCTGAAGCGTTTTCGTCATCCTCGCGCCGGCCTGATATCGCTGCATCAAACCAATTGGTGGTCGGCGCCGAAGAATGGCGATCGCCTGCTGGTCTACGTGCCCACGGATGAGCAGAGTAAAGGCGCTTTGCAGATATTGATGCAAGAACCGGATGCCGCAGGCACCCAGCGCATCGCAAACTTTCCCTTATCTATACGCCCTTAGCGGCGATCAATCGCATCGGCGCAATATCAAGCGGACTAGCCAAGTGCGGCGGTACTGTCGCGATGATTTGTGCCGCGGTCTGGTCCTTCAGATGATTGTCACGTCCGGCGCTATCAACAAACACATCAACGATATGGACGATATCAGGATCGACCTCGGACTGAAATACCAGCCATAACGGCATCGGTTGTTCGTTCTTTGCATGCGGCAGCGCAGCGCCAACCAGGCGTGCTACTTCATCTCCTTTACCTGGCTTGGCTTTGAATGTGACGATGGCGGCGACTTTTGTCATGGAAATGCTCCTTGGGTTGAAATGGACCTGTAATTCGGGTGTTTCTCATTCTGGCCCTTGAGGCATCAACTGGAAAGGTGGCGAATCAGCCAATGAATAGGCGAATTTCGCCACATCGATACGCTACAATTCCCCCTATGAAAATTGTGCTGCTTGGTTTTGAAGGATGCCTGCCGTCGGGAATCGTCGGTTTGGCGGACATGTTCTGGCTGGCCGAGCAGGCCGGCCAAAGACATGCCATGAATGACGTCCTCGATGTTAGGTCTCCGGCCGCCATGTTTGAAGTCATCACGGCAAGCGTGGATGGCCAACCTTTGCACGATGGCCGAGGCCGGCCCTTGGCGGTCGATGCGAGCGTGGCCGATATCGTCTCTTGCGATGCCATCTTGATTCCCGGATTAGTAGAAGGCGCGGATGGCCTGCCGCCTCAAACGCCGGCCATGCAAAACGTGACTGCTTGGCTACGCCGCCAGCATGCCCATGGCGCGCTGATTGGCGGCTCCTGCGCCGGCGTTTTTGTCCTGGGCGAGGCGGGGCTGCTGAATGGCCGTCGTTGCACGACCACCTGGTGGTTGCACGAGGAATTGACGCGCCGCTATCCTCGCGCCGATACCGTATGGAGTTCAGCCTTGCTTGAAGACCAAGGCGTGGTGACGGCAGGCGGGCCGCTATCGTGGGTAGATCTGGCGCTGCATGTAATACGTCGATTGGCGGGGCCGGAAGCAGCGCGCGTTGCCGCGGATTTTGCGGTTGTCGACAATACACGGCTTACGCAAACCGTCTATGCACCGCAGCGTTACATCTCTCAACGCGACCCGATATTAGTGAATGCAGAGCAGGCAATACGGCAAGCCCCGGCACGACTTACCGCTGTAGAGCTGGCGCATGCATTGGCGATCAGCGAGCGCACGCTACATCGAAAGCTTAAAGCGCTAGTCAATGAATCTCCCAAAGTTTTCATGACGCGCATACGGCTGGAGATGGCGTGTACTTTGTTGGACGGGCAAGGTGTCAGCATCAAGCGCGTCGCCCATAAATCCGGTTACGAGGATGAAGGTAGTTTTCGTCGTGCGTTCATTCGTTTTACAGGCATGAATCCTAGTGCGTATCGGCATTGGTTGAAGACGCGGCAACGGACGGAATAACTAAATTGGGTTTTTCATGACGATCCCGCCAAACTGGGGAAGAACGCTGGCAGACTATCGGGCGCGTTGGCTACACGCTGGTGGTGCTGGTAGCCCAAGGCACAAAAGGCCGACCGATCAGAAAGGAAACGAAATGAAGAACAAGTACACTAAGTCGGCTGCCGAACTGAAAGCGCAAGCCACCGATTGGGCCAAATTAGACGCGATGAGCGACGCGGAAATTGATTATTCCGATATCCCGAAACTGTGACGAATTCTTTAAGAAGGCTGTGCGCAATCCGTTTTACCGTCCAGTAAAAGCCGCCACGACCGTGCGCCTGGATACGGACATACTGGCTTGGCTATGCTCCCAGGGCAACGGGTATCAGACTCGCATCAATCAAATCCTGCGCGATGCCATGCTCAAGGATATTGAGCATCACTAACCACCATACCCTGTTGCACCACGGCCGATTATTTTTCCGCTTCGTCAAAGAATAAGATGTAAGGTGCTTGGGCTTGGAAAAGCGAGCGGACTCAGGCCGATGTTGCGGAAGCCGTTGGCATCGATACCGTTTCGCTATTGCGGGTTGAACGCGGGGTTGTTACAGACGGAATACCAACGCTGGATAAGATCGCAAGCGAGATCGGTGTGCCATTGAGGAGATTTTTGATGGTGCGTCAATGAACACGACGACCTTGGTGGACAACATCATTTCGCAGCTAGAGCAACTGAAAGACGCGGACCGGCATTTTTCTGGTTGAGCAGTTTCAGGTATGGGCTAAGAAGCTCGCTGCGAAAAAATAGCTATAACTATCGGCCAGATTCGGTCATTCTCATTGTTGAAAAATTAGAACTAAAATCCTTTTAAAATTTCCACCTATATGAGAATTTATCGTCCGCTGCCTGCTGT
>DATMOE010000478.1:0-7362 GCA_035568435.1 Herbaspirillum sp.
TGGCGAACGGGGGGGTTGTGAAAATTTAGAAAACCCCCGTTCGCCCTGAGCAGGCCGCAGGCCGTGGGTTTCCGATAGCCCTGAGCCTGTCGAAGGGAGGGTCACCACTACAGGTGAAAATTAAAGGGAAGAAAATAAAGCGGAGAAATCAGACAGCGCCGAAATTACGCGCACTGGTTTTAATGTTGGATTGGCCATCGGGGCCGTAGAAATTATTGCCGGCTTTGCTTTGAAACAAACTCATCAGTTGCTGATTGGTTTGCGTATGTTTGTTAATCAGTATGCCATTCAAGCGATTCAATTCTTTGGTGCTCTTGGCCAGCGCCAATAATTCCGACCAGGTTTGTTTTTCTGCGGGACTGGCTGCGCTGTCGATCCAGCTCTGCATGCTGTCTTCGGAAGCGGTGAGGCCGGCTGCTACCAGCGATTGATGACGGCCATCGGCCAGAATGGTAATTTCCGAGATCACAAATCCTTTAGCGCGGATCAAGTCCGGTAAAGAATCTACTGCACCCTTGATCAGCACAGCTTGTTCCTCTTGCAATAAACCCTGCAAGCGGATCAATGCAGCGAATTCATTCTCCAGTGAGTCGCCCGGTTTTGGCATTAAATTATGCAGCTTTGTTGGCGTTAATCAGATCTTGCGCCGTTGACAATACGCCATCGGCGATTTTGGCTGGATCGACAGTGAATGAGCCATTGGCGATCGCGGCCTTGATCGAGGCGACTTTGTTGGCATCGAAACTGCTGCTGTTGGCAACGGAGGTCGCTAAAGTCTGGTATTGCGGCGACAGACGGACGCTATCCGAGGCGGCAGACGCTGTTTTGGCTGCCGTATTTTGCGCCGCCGCAGTGTTATCGCTGCTTTGTTTCTGCTGCGTCTTGAGAGCTGCGGCAGGTTCGGCTGTTTTGTCGAGAGCGTTGTTAATGTTCACAATGTCATCCTTGTATCGCAGAAGGTCTGGAAAATTTCCCTACCTGATATGCCTATTAACGGACCGTTTTCCGAAAACTTTAATGTTATCGGCAATGTTCCGCCATCTGTATTCGGATCGGGTAATTTTACTCGAAATCGATCCGAAAAATAACGATTTACCATTAATTTACAAGCAGCAATACTGTCAATAATTTATTTCCAAAATACCGCCGGCTCTCGCAATACCGCTAATAGTTTGGCCGGCCGATGTTCTGGCTTGCGCTATCTGGCCTTCCGTGGCGTTGTTCAGCGCATGGCCTTCGGTCGTGATCTGAAAACCCGGTCCGTTACTGATGATTTTGACTACCTGGCCCTGTGTCACCACGTTCTGGGCGCGTAGCTGATCCTGTCGCACAATGGTGCCGGCGCGAATCGCCATGGTGGTGGTGCGGCCGATGGCTTGGGCCGGATCGGTAATGATGCTGGCCGGTAATGTTGTTAATTCGCCGCTGGTTTTCGATAAATCCGTGGCGGCAACCACCTGGCCCTGCGGCAGCGGTCCGGCGGCGATGTAATAATCGCCTTGGACTTTCACCGTCACCGGCATATAAACCACCCATGCGGGAGCAGTGCAACGCACGCCAACCATGGATTTACCCCAAGGCCGGCTGCCTTTCGGCAAAAATGCTTCCGGCGCGGCACAAGCGGCCAGATTCAGCCGCGCATCCAATTTGCCCAATTCCACGCTTATTTTGCCCGGCAATCCAATTGCCTGAACCATCAGATAGTGCTCGACAATCGGTCCCAGCAGACTTAAATCCTGCTTTGAAACAGGGGTCGGCGCATTATTTTGCGCACTTGCATGGAGCGCCGTCATCATGCAAATCACACTAAGAAAATACCGCAAGTTATTGATAATAAATGGTTTCATGATTTGCTCAATTCTGAGGACTTAATGTATGCCATCGCATCAGGCTTAAAGCCCTGAATAGGATGTAATTTGGTTGGCTTATCCGGCGATGGTTTTTGATGCGAGTCCGTATCATGCATCTTATAGAAATCCATTACTGATTTGGCGCTGCTGTCGTAGCCCTGCGGTAATTGTTGGAGAAAGCGATGCCTGGAAAACTCGATGATTATATGAATTTTAATCAGACCGTCTTGAACGTGCGGTCGCAGCGGCAGCAATTGCTGGCGGCCAATATCGCCAATGCGGATACGCCGAATTATAAGGCGCGCGACATCGATTTCGCCAGCACGCTCAACAACAAACTGAAAGCCGCGCAAAGCAACGCTGCGGCGCCAGTACCGGGCGTCACGCTAGCCCAGACCTCGCCCATGCATCTGGCGGGCAAACCGATCCAAAGCAGCACCGCTGCGGCTGGCAACAACAGCGCCTTGTACCGCAACGTCACGCAACCCAGTCTCGACGGCAATACCGTCGATATGGATGTCGAGCGTAATCAATTTGCCGATAACGGCCTGCATTACGAAGCCGCAGTCGGTGATGTGAGCGGCCAGGTCAAAAGTATGTTGAGTGTTCTTCAACCAGGAGCTTAATAAATGTCTTTAGGCGATATTTTTACCGTTGCCGGCTCGGCCATGAGTGCGCAGGCGCAACGCTTGAACGTCACGGCCAGCAACATAGCCAATGCCGACAGCGCTACCGGTCCCGACGGGCAGCCCTACCGCGGCAAGCAAGTCGTGTTTAAAGCCGTGCCGGTCGGCGGCGTCGCCAATAGCGGCGTGCAGGTCGATCGCATCGTGGAAGATCAGACGCCGCCAAAAATGGTCTACGACCCGAAGCATCCGCTGGCCGACGCCAACGGCTATGTCGCCATGCCGAACGTTAATCCGGTGGATGAAATGGTTAATATGATGTCTGCATCGCGTTCGTATCAGGACAACGTGGAGGTCATGAACACCGCCAAAACATTGCTGCAAAAAACGCTGACCATCGGTCAATAATGGTTATTACCAACATTGTTATTAGTCAAAACTAACGGGGATTTAAATCATGACGGTATCCACTGATCTGTTGAGTGCGATGAACGGCACCACGCCAACCACCACCACGAGCACCACCGGTAGCGGTAGTCTTACCAGCAGCAGCGCAGCGGCTACGCAGCAGCAATTTCTGACGCTGTTGTCCACGCAGTTGCAAAATCAAGACCCGACCAATCCGATGGATAACTCGGCATTGACATCGCAGATCGCGCAGTTGTCGACCGTGAGCGGTATCCAGCAATTGAACTCATCGCTCTCCACGTTGATGAGCAATCTGCAGAGCGGCCAGGCCACCCAGGCAGTGTCGATGATCGGCCATAACGTGCTGGCCCCAGGCAACAATATTCAATTGAGCACCAGCACTTCCACCGCCGCCGACGGCACCACGACCACTAACCACAATGGGGTGTTCGGCGTGCAGTTGGCCACCGCCGCCGACGATGTCAAGGTCTCGATCCAAGACTCGACCGGCAAGACGGTGGACTCCATCGATCTGGGCAAACAGGCGGCCGGCACCTTGCCGATCATCTGGGACGGCACCACCAGCAGCGGTACGACGGCAGCCGACGGTCAATACACATTTACGGTCGCGGCCACTGCCGCCGGTAGTCCGATGACAACCACCAGTCTGGCTTACGGCAATGTTTCCAGCGTGACCAATAGCCCCACCGGCGCCACATTGAATGTCACCAATATCGGCAGCATCGCGTTGTCCTCGGTGGCGCAGATTATGTAATTTGTTTTGCAAAAACGGCTGAAAAAACGGCTGCAAAAATAGCTAAAAATATTTACCGACAATAACCGGTTAGCAAGGAGCAAAAAATGGGTTTTGAACAAGGTCTAAGCGGCCTCAATGCCGCCAGCGAGGGCTTGAGTGTGTCAGGCAACAATATTGCCAATTCCAGTACGGTCGGTTTCAAAATGGGCCAGGCGCAATTCGCCGATATGTATGCCAATTCGATGAACCGTTCGGGCAATTCGCCGGTCGGCATCGGCGTAACGACCGCCAATGTGCAACAGCAATTCGTGCAAGGCAATATCACGCCCACCAATAATCCGCTGGATGTCGCGATTAACGGCGATGGTTTTTTCCGCATGGTGGCGAACTCAGGCAACCAGTCGCCGATGTATGGCCGCAACGGTCAGTTCCAGTTGGATAAAAACGGCTTCATCATCAACCCCAGCGAAAACGGCGCATTTCTGACCGGTTTACCCGCAGGCGTGACCGGCGGCAATCCAGTACCGCTCCAGATCAATACAGCAAGCCTCCCGGGCGTAATGACGACTACTGCTGCGAATACCCTGAATCTGGACTCGCGCTCTCCGGTCATTGCCACCCCATTCAATGCAAATACGCCGGCCACTTATAGCAGTTCGACGGGTATGACGGTCTACGACAGTCTGGGTAACCCGCACAATATTCAGACCTATTTCGTCAAGAGCGGCACTACCGCCGCACCCGCGCCAATTACCACGACATGGTCGGTCTACGCGAGTGTCGACGGTAATCCAGCGCCGCCGTTCACGGCGCCTGCCACGCAGGCTGCGATCGGCACGCTCACATTCGATGCCAACGGCAATACAACTGCGGCCACGGCTGCGGCGCAAACCTTGTCGGTGCCCGTCCCGGCCGGCGCAGGCACCACCGCATTTACCGTACCGATCAACTACACCGGCACGATCCAGTCGGGTTCGAATTTTGCCTCATTGGCGAGTTCACAGAACGGTACTGCACCTGGTGTGCTGACCGGTTTCAATATCGGCCCCGACGGCACCATTACCGGCAGTTACAGCAATGGCGCCAGCAATAATCTGGGCACCGTCACGCTGTCGACTTTCGCCAACCCCAACGGCTTGCAACCGATCGGCAACAACTTGTATGTGGCCAGTCCATCTGCAGGTACAGCAATTAATGGCCAACCGACTTCGGGCGGACTGGGTAGCTTGCAGGCGCGTGCGACGGAAGACTCGAATGTCGATCTGACTGCCGAACTGGTCAATCTGATCGTCGACCAACGCAACTATCAGGCCAATGCGCAAACCATCAAGGCGCAGGACACCATCTTGCAAACCGTGGTGAACGGTCTGTAATCCAGGCCAAGACCAGTAAAGCAGCGAGGATATGGATAAAGTAATTTACACCGCAATGAGCGGCGCCGAGCATACGCTGAGCCAGCAATCCAATGCGGCGAACAATCTGGCGAACGCATCGACCACGGGCTTTCGGTCCCAGTTCGATACGTTTCGCTCAGTACCGGTGGTAGCCGGCAGCGGTGGCAGCAGCTTGTCCAACACGCGTACCTTTGTGGTCGATTCCACGCCCGGCACCGATTTCACCCCCGGCTCTTTGCAACAGACCGGACGGCCGTTGGATGTGGCGGTGCAGGGCAGCGGCTGGCTGGCGGTGCAGGCCGCCGATGGCAGTGAAGCGTATACGCGCGCCGGCGATCTGAAGATCGACCAAAACGGCGTGCTGCAAACGCAGAGCGGTAATAGTGTGCTGGGCGATACCGGTCCGATCACGATACCGCCGCAAACCGCGGTCACCATTGCTACCGATGGCACCGTTTCGACGGTGGCCACAGATGGCGTACCGAATGCGGTCGCTATCCTCGGGCGGATAAAACTGGTCAATCCTAGTGACGCCTCTATGGTGCACGGCGACGACGGTTTGTATCGCCAGGCGAGCGGCGCCCCTGCCACGACGGACGAGGGCGTCCAACTGGCGCCGGGGTTTATCGAAAGCAGCAACGTCAATCCGGTGGAGTCGATGGTCACCATGATCAATCTATCGCGCCAGTTCGATCTGCACATGAAAATGCTGACCACCGTTGACGGCGATGAGAGTAAAGCAAGCGCGATTCTGACGCTGTAATCGATTTTAGAATCAACGTTTTTGTTTAGAACCTACAAGAAGAATTGCGGAGTAATTGATGATACGTTCCTTATGGATTTCCAAGACCGGCCTGGATGCGCAACAGACGCAGATGGACGTGATTTCGAACAATCTGGCCAACGTCAGCACTAACGGCTTTAAACGTTCGCGCGCGGTATTCGAAGATTTGATGTATCAGACCTTGCGTCAGCCGGGCGCGCAATCGTCGCAGCAAACGCAATTGCCATCGGGTATGCAATTGGGTACGGGTGTGCGTCCGGTCGCTACCGAGCGTATTTTCACGCAGGGCAATCCGCAGCAGACCGGCAATGACAAAGACGTGGCCATCAACGGCGACGGCTTCTTCCAGGTCTTGATGCCGGACGGCACCACAGCCTACACGCGCGACGGCTCGTTCCAGACCGATAGCCAGGGGCAATTGGTGACATCGAGCGGCTATCCGGTGCAACCGGCGATTACCTTGCCGGCCGGCACGCAAAAACTCACCATCGGCACCGACGGCACCGTTTCGGCAACGCTGCAAGGCGTTGCCGCGCCGACGCAGATCGGTACGCTGCAACTGGCCACGTTCATCAATAATGCCGGCCTCTCAAGCATCGGCCAAAATCTGTATCAGGAAACGGCCGCATCGGGTACACCGAATCCGAATACGCCAGGCACCAACGGCGCCGGCTCCTTGTCGCAGGGTTATGTCGAAACCTCGAACGTGAACGTGGTGGAAGAACTGGTCAATATGATCCAGACCCAGCGCGCCTATGAAATCAACAGTAAGGCGATCACGACTTCGGATGCGATGTTGTCGAAACTGTCGGGAATGTAATTTAGATATATAGGTGTGCCATGAAAATCATCGCCGGATTCCGTTCTCTGCTTACTTGCGGCGTCGCTGTGTCGATCTTGGTGGGCTGCGGTGTCGTCACGCCGGATAGCATCGTGAAATTGCCGTCCACTGCCACGCCGAAGCGCGCCGAATTGGCGCCGGCGTCCAGCGGCGCGATATTTCAGGGTGCTGCTTATCGTCCGCTGTTGGAAGACCGGCGTGCGCGTCTGGTCGGCGACACCATGACCATTGTGATCAATGAAAAAACCAGCGCCGGTAAAGCCGACAACACTTCTGGCAGTAAGACCGCCTCGGTCACGGCGGCAGTACCAAGTTTTTTTAACAATAATATCTCCCAATTGGGCGCGAGCGCTTCCAGCGCGGATAAATACGCCGATGCCGGCGCCGTTAATTCCAGCAACAACTTTACCGGCACCATCGGCGTGACGGTCGTCGACGTGCTGGAAAACGGCAATCTGGTGGTGAGCGGCGAGAAGCAGGTTTCGCTCGACAAGGGCATCGAATTCGTGCGGTTTTCCGGCGTCATCAGTCCCGACTCGGTACAGACCGGTAACTTCGTGTCTTCGACCCAAGTGGCCGACGCCAAGGTCGAATACCGCACCAGCAGCCGCATCGATATGGCCGAAGTCACCTCGTCGTTATCGCGTTTCTTCCTCAGCGTCATACCGTTTTAAATATTGTTTTATTTGGAGTTGTCATGAA
>DATMOE010000479.1:0-2541 GCA_035568435.1 Herbaspirillum sp.
CCAGCGCGCTGTTCTGCAGGCTGGCGTCGGTCGGGAAAAACGGCGAATCGGCTTCGCCTGTATGCGAGAATCCCAGCGAGGTATGGATGCCCCATGACGCCTTGCCTAAACGGGCCGTCCAGTCGATCGGGACACTCAGCGACAGATACCGCTGAGGACTGTAATAACCGCCTTGCCCGAACGTATAGAAGCGCAGATTTTTCGCGTAATGCTCGTAGCTGCCGACCAGTCCGCTGTCCAGATGCCAGTTTAACGACGTAAACAGCGGAATATCGATGCCGGTGCGCAGCGTTTCACCCTGATTGCTCTCGACGTTGCGTCCGGTAAACACGCCCGCGCCCATGCCGATGAAGAGGGTGTTTTTGCCGATATCCTTGGATGCATAGGTGTCGATGCCGGTGCGGACCACGCCGCCGTAGACCTGATTACTCACCGGGTCAACCATGCCGGCATAGGAAAGCAAGCTGCTGGTTACAGGGCGGCGCGAGAAATTGATGCTCAGGCTGCCGACCGGATTGGGGACGCGGAAACGAAAACCGCCGACCAGGTTTTGTACCGGAAAGCCGATCGGCGTAGTTCCCACATCGGCGCGCCAGGCATCGGTCTCGAAGCCGAAACCCAAGGCCACGCCGGTGGCATTTTGATTCAGCGGCCCCTGCAAGGCGACGTCGGTTGCGCCCGGGGTCTTCGAAAATGTGGCGGCGCTCGGATAAGCGGCGAAGGTGCCGACACCGCTGGCGTCGCTGGAGTTGGCCCCGGGATTGCTCGGATTGAGTGCGCCGGCATCGAGCCGGACGGTGTCGGCATGCACAAACCAGTGGCCGTCATACCCTTGGGGAATCCGCACATACACCGGCGCCGTTTGCCCCTTGAGCGACGAGACGCCGGCGGTACCGCTTTTGTAAGCGGGAATGAAGGCCGTTTCTATCGATGGCTGGCCGCGTTGTTCCAGGTTGAACAAGGCCACTTGCGCCGGGGTGCCGTAAGTTCCCGGAAGCACATTGGCCGCGGCCTCTTGCGACAAGGCCAGCTCATAGGATGTCTTGGCATCGGCATACAATCCCTCCGATTGGAGGATACGTCCGTTTTGCACGCTGACATCGGGATCATTGGGGAACTGGATTTTCAGCGCGGCCACAACATTGCCGGCTTCCAGCGGATGCTGCAAGGCGGTCAGGCGGCGCGCCGTCGAGAGGCGGGTATCGAGGTCTTCGGGCGGCACTTCCTCCACCACCTGGCGCACCAACGCCAGGGCTTGCTCGGGTTGCTTGCTGTCTTCCTCGATGCGCGCCAACGTCAAGCGAGCATCGAAGTCGCTCGGCGTCTTGGCCAGCACCGGCGCCACGGCGGCACGCGCCTCTGCAAAACGGCCCTGGGTGCGGCGCAGATCGGCCAGCGCCAGCGACCAGCGCTTGTCGGCTTTGCCGGCTGGACTGACGGCGGCCAGGATGGCATCGGCCTTGGCATTGTCGCCGGCGGCGATCGCGGCATCGCTCAAGCGCAAGGCTTGCCGCAGGCTCTGGTCTTCCAGCCGGGCGCTCTGCGGCGGCGTTAAATCGGGCATCTGACGAATTTGTTCCAGCCATGCGGTCAAGGCAGCTTCACGGCCGGCGTTGGCCAGCAAATCGCCATAGCGCAAACGCACGTCCGGGGCCGGATCGTCTGGATGCGCCGTGAGCCAGTTTTGCACCAGTTGCAAACCCTGATCGGGATGGCCGGCGGCGATCCATTGCCGGCCCACCGAAGCCAGCATATCGGCATCGTCGGGCGTGAGCGCTGCGGCGGCCGTCAGACTTTGCTCGCTGGCTTTTTTCTCGCCACGGGCCGATTGCCCACGCGCCTGCAACAGCAATTGTTGCGCGTGCAAATTATTTGCCAGACTACGCATACTCTCGGAGCGCTCGGCCTCGGGGATCTGATTGAGCGCCGCAACCGCACCGGGCAGATCATCGATGGAATTACGATACAGCGTGGTGGCGTAATACATGTCCGGCGCCTTCGATGCCGCCAGGCCTTGCTCCATCACTTCCGTGCCAAGTTGCGGCAGACCCAAGCGCTGGTATAGGCGCGCTAATTTGAAACGAATCCATGCCTGGTCCGGCGCCAGATGAATCGATCGTTCCAGTTTTTCGATGGCGGGGCCGTTTTTGCCCTGTTCCAGCAACGGGTTTGCATCGTCCGAAAGTTGATTGGCGCGCAGCGCGAGAAATGCGGTTTGATCGGCGCCTTTGAAACGATTCTGCATGCCCTCCATCAAGGCATCGATTTCAAGCGGCCGCTTGGTTTCGCGCAATACCGCGATCAGGTTGCGCAGCGCCGAAAGACCGACCGCGGGGTTGTCCAGCAATTGACGCAAAATGGGTTCGGCCTCGCCGAAGCGGCGCTGGGCCATCCAGGATTCCGCCAGCAATTGACGCGCATAGGGGTTCGCCGGCTGCAGCGCCAATGCCGACTGCGCCGCGCTTTCGGCGCTATCGGGATGCCCTTGGTCAAGGGCGCTGTTGCCGGTGCTGATCTGGCCCCAGAAAAAAGCGGTGCGGG
>DATMOE010000480.1:0-7874 GCA_035568435.1 Herbaspirillum sp.
TTAAGAAATGGCAGAGCGATCATCCAGGAGTCTTTTCTGCGGATCGGTATGCAACGCAGCACAACCAGCACACCCACCGTGACCATGCCGTAGCGCGAATCGCTCAAGGCGATCATCACCAGCGCGGCCACCAGGAAAAAAATCATATTCTTGATATCGTCGAACCGCTTCGACAGACCCCAGGCCGCAGTGATGACGGCGAAATTACCGAGCGAAACAGGTTCCAGGAAAACCGATGAAATCCGGTGGTTGCCGATCAGCGACGGCAAAATAGTGCGGCCGATACCTTCCGGCCGTATACCGTTCAAACCCAGCACGCTACCCTGAGCCCAATTGGAGCCGGCGGTCAGGCCGCCCTGACTGACGTAATACGAGAAGATATTGAATATCTTGGAATACGCGTCCAGAAAAAGGAGTTCAAAAAACCCAAAGAATAAAACCACCCACACCATGATCTTGAGTAGCCGATCGGCATATTTTAGATCGCCGATCTGTCGTCCCAGCCCATAGAACAGGATGGGAATCATCACATCCCGGAATCCTTTCGGATCCAGTTGATTGCGCAAAATCGCCATCAGCAGCAAGTAAGACATGGACAGCGCTGCAATTACCAGAAATTCCGGCCGGATGTGTTTGATCAATACCGCAAAGCACGCCAGATAAATGCACAGTTCGACCGTCGCCACGCCCGTCATGGAAATAGAATGGACATTGGTATGCACTGCGCACAGCACCGCCTGATAGATCAGCGCGAGGATCAGAATCCAGAAAGCCAATGTCTTTCCCGGCACCGTCAAACTGACCCGGCGCGGGAAAAAGAAATTGGCGACATTAATAAAATAAGCCATACGATGATCAGAAGCTGACCAAAACCGTGCCGACCACTTCCGCGCCGATGCGACGGACCTGATCGCCGAAAGCCGTCAGATCGGCGACCCGGGTGTGATCCTTGCGCACCACCAGCAACACACCGCCGGCGCGCGCAGTAATCGTCAATGCATCGGCCGCGCTCGCACACGCCGGCGTGTCGTACAAGATGATGTCGAAGCGCTCGCTCAAGGTATCGTTCATCACGACAAAGCCGCTGCGATTGATCAGTTCCTGCGAATTCGGTACCGCAGAGCCCGCCGGCAATAACGACAAATCGACGAAGGATTCCACCGTCGCCAGCGCCTCCATACCGGCCCGTCCCGACAGCACTTCGGCCAGTCCGAGTTCGCCGTCCAGATTGAAGATGGTGTGCTGGCGCGGTGCACGCAAATTGGCATCGACCAACAGCGTCTGCTCGCCCAGTTGCGAAAACACCACCGCCAGATTGGCCGCCAGCAAACTGGTGCCATCGCCCGAATTGATACCGGCAATCGCCAGCGATTTGTGTCCGGCGCCGAACCAGCGCAGCATCAATTGACTGCGCACGCTACGCAAGGCCTCAACCTCTGCGCTGAACGGTTCATAAGCGGCCCGCAGCATGGACGGATAATTCCCCTGCCCCTGTTGCAGATAGGGATAGTCGAATTGCCGCGACAACGCTTGCTCGATGTCGGACTCGCTGATAAAACCCAGGCGCTTGGCGGCCTCGCCGAAGCGCAAATCATCCTCCTTTTGCAGACGCCGTACGCTATCCACCTGCTCCAGGGTGAGCTTGCCCTGCTCGATCAGCAGACGTCCCATATTGGCATCCTTCCTGGCGGCGGCAGTGGAAGTGACGATAGAACTTACCCGGTTACTCATAATGCATTCCTCTTCCGGTCAACGCGGTAAAGACAAGGTGGGGAAACCGATTCGGGGCTCACGCCGGGAGGTTTTTCCCCAAGCGATCGCACCCAGCATCGGCGCCGGCAGCGCATTGCCCAAATCGGCAGCAGAGCGCACGCGCCGATTGGACAGCTCCGTCAATACCGCCAATGCCAATCCAAGCATGCAACCGAGCAGGATCGACAGCACGATATTCAACGGAATATTCGGGCTGACCGGCAGGCGTGGCGGCACGGCAGGCGTCAGCAACGACACATCCGATTGATTGGAATGACCTTCCAGATCGGTCTGCGTCAAGCGCGCAGAGGCGGCATCGTAGGCCTTTTGCGCACTCGCCACGTCCTGCACCAGTACCGCCATTTGCGTACGCGCACGGTTCAGTTGCAGCACTCTGGCGGTTTGGGCCGATAACGCACCACGCACTTCAGCTTCGCGTTGGCGCAAGATGCGGCCGTTATTGGCTGCACCGTTATTGGTCGCGGCAATATTGGCGTCGAGCTCGGATTGCAGTTTATCGACCTCTGCCTTGGCGGCCTGATACTGCGGATGATTGGGGGCCAGCGTTTGCGACAACAACGCAAATTTTCCCTGTGCTGCAGCCAGCTGCGATTTCAAACCCTGCACCAGTTGATTCGATATCACATCCGGCGAATCGCGGCCGCCGCTGCCCATGGCCTGCCTGCCGCGCGACGATGCTTCGATCGCCGCACTCTGCGCCTGCACCAGTTGGCTCGACAAATCATTCATGCGATTCGATTCGACATCCAGATGGTCATCGGTGCTGACCAAGCCATGATCTTGCTGATATTTGGAGAGCTTGTTCTGCGCCGTTTCCAAATCCGTCCGCAGGCTTTTCATCTGTTCGGTGAAATACTGTGCCGCTTTTTGCATGGGTTCGATCTTGATTTGCAGACTGAGCTGCTGGTATGCCGTGGCCATACCGTTGGCCACCGTGGCGGCGAATACCGGATCGCCGCTCCTGACGCTGAGTTCGATCACGCTGCTGTCCTTGGCTGGCGCTACGGTCGTCATTCTCTGCAGCGTATCGGCCAGCCATTCGCGAATATCCCCGTTACCGCCGGTCGCTGCGACGAAGCGCTGCCGGAATTTAGGGTCATTGGCCAAGCCCAGATTATCGACTTCCTTCAATGCAACGCGTTTGCTGGTGAGAATATCGACCTGCGTAGCCATATAACCGGCGACCAGTTGCGCCGGCAAAATCGCGCCGGATACCGGATCGGTGCCTTTGTAATTGAGCAGCACGGTGGTCGACGCTCTATAGATTTTCGGCGTCATCAGGCTCAGCGCCACCGTGGCGGCAACCGTGATCAACAACGTCACGAAGATGATCTTGGCGCGTGCGCGCAGAATGATCAAAAGTTGTGGAAAGGTCATAACAATTCCTCTCGGCCGTGGCCGTTCAAAAACGGCACGGCATCAGGATAAATATCGATCATTAAAAAAAACTCTCTTTTACATACACCACATCATCCGGCCGCAGCTCGGTATCCCTGTTGACGTCGATCACGACTTCCTTGCCATTCGCATCGCGCCGCCTGATGCGCAGGCCGCGCTCGGTGCCGCGCGGCGTGAGACCGCCGCCGACCGATAAGGCCTGGGTGACCGTCATATCGTGCTCCAGCCGATAACTGCCGGGATGCTGGACTTCGCCATAGATATAAAACTTGGGCGCGCGCTCGACGTAAATCATGTCGCCATTGATCAGATCGGGATTGCCCGTCATATCGGACGATCGCACCATTTCGGCCAGATTGACGACTTGCTTGCTCGTCTTCCCATCGCGCACACGAACCACGGTAGCGGTGTCGCCGCCGTCCGGCCCGACCCCGCCGGCCATCGCCAGCATGTCGGTGACGCTGCGCTTGCCGCTAACCGGATAGCGACCGGGACGCACGACCGCCCCCAGTACCGACACCTGCTGGCTTTGCAGATCGCTGACGATGATGTTGACTTCCGCCTGTTTCAGAAAGCCGCCGTTGACCAACAAGCCCGCGATTTTCTTTTCCGCCTCCGCGCTCGATATACCGGCCACTTTCACCACCCCGAGCAGGGGAAAGGTAATGTTGCCCTCTTCGCTGACCTTGGTTTCGAGGCTCAAATCAGGATTGCCGAATACGGAAATTTTCAAGCCATCCCCCGGCCCCAGCGGCGTATCCGCTGCCAACGCCGGCAACATAAAAATAGCCAGCAATAACACCAGCAAACTGGCAGTCACTTTTTTCATCATGATCTTCGTCCTGTTAAGTTATTTTGGGGTACGCGGTAATTCGGTCATTCAAATGCTTCCTCCGTTCTTCGCTTTTTGTCGTTCATGTCGTTCATATCGACCCAGCCCAGCCATCAGTGCGACTGTGCAACCGTCTTGGCCGACCCGGCCGCGGTGGTAGTACTTCGCGCCTGTTCCACCATCAAGGTAGGCTGCGCCTCGACATACACCAGCTTGGCCGAGGCACGCAGCCGGGCAATTTCCGCCGCGGCCGCGTCTTGCATCTTCTTATTCAGCAAATAACGTTCGATCTGCGCGGTGGCGGCTTCTCTTGTAACAGGACTGCTGCGCACATCGTTTAACGCACAGAGCTGATCCTGCCCGCCATCCTTGTCCTGCATCACAAACAAGCGCTTCGACCCCAGATGTTGCAAACTGCCAAGCATTTCCACCGGCACCTCGGCGCTAGTATACGAACGCTGGGTTTTCTCATAATTAACGTGATGCTGCCGTAACCATAACGCGACCTGATCCAACGATCCGGCCCTGTCCATGACCGCTTTAAGCGATCCCCCGAAATCTTTTGCAGCAACCGTCAACTGCGTGATGTCGAGCACCTTGCGATGCGCGAAAGATTCTGGATGCGCATCGAAATAAGCATCGATTTCCGCTCTGGAAGCCCGCGCCAGATTGCTGGCTTTCGATTCCAGATAGGCCTGCACAATGGCCTGGGTTTTCAAACGCTCAATAATCTCCATCACCTTGGGATCGCGATCGATTTTGTTGCGCAACGCCTCATCCAGCAAAACCTGACGATCGATCAACGCCTCCAATGCCTGCTTGCGCATGGCCGGCTGCTGCACAGACGCCGCGCCGCCGGCACTCCACAATTCCGCTTCCAATTGCCGCGCGGTGATGTCGTCGCCGTTAACCTGGACCAATACCTTGCTGGTATTTTTTTCCTGATTCTGATCATTGCAAGCGCTTACAGCGCCCAGCAGGATCAGCATGCCGGCGGCGCGCAACATGGCGCTACGCCGCCGCATGCAGACCGATCAGCTTGGCCGTCTCATGAAACCCAATAGCGGCGCGCATTGGGCGGCGGCGAATCTGATACAACAAAAAGCAAAGACCGATCAAGAGCATGGTCCCGGTCGCCGGTTTTTGCAGCGGCCGCGCCTTGAAATTTTTCAGAAAATAAAACAGTGAATCGTTCGCGTTAAACATGCGGCTGTTCAAGCCGGTCGCATTGGACGCTGCCGTGCCGGCTTCGTGAGAGGAAGCGTAATAGGGCGCGTAGGAATAACCGGCCGGCATGATGCCTGCATCGCTGTCGGACGTTACGCTATAGCCAACGTTGGATAAATAAACGCCGCCACGAAATACGGATGCCGTATGGGAAGGCATTTTCAGGTCGCGCAGTGCGCTATCGCGTTCAAGCTTTGATGGATAAGCATCGATCGCCCGCAATTGCGGGCTGGCATCCTTTTCATGCAATTGAAAAACGGGTGCGGCCGCGATGGCAGTACTGCTGGTGATGATGAGCACGAGACTCAATAGGGCGGCTTTTTGCATGATCTTTTTCCTCTAAAAGAAATATCGTCAGCCAGCTTGCGTGCTGACGATTATTTAAAGACATTGAAGAAATCGACGCGTTCGATTCTGAAACACTTGTTACACCTACTTGCGTCTGCTTGCGTTTGCTCGCATCTTCTTTTTTTATTTTTCTATGTCTCTAATGCCGACCCATTAATAGGCGGCATCTTTCTTTAGAACTTCCTTGACGGTACGGAAAATAATCCACAAATCCAGAGCCAGCGACCAATTACGCAGATACTCCAGATCGAATTCGATCCGTGCGCGCATCTTATCTACTGTTTCGGTTTCACCGCGCAAGCCATTGACCTGCGCCCACCCGGTTATGCCCGGCTTGACCTTATGCCGCAGCATGTAACCCTTGATTAATTTGCGATACATTTCGTTGTGCGCAACGGCATGCGGGCGCGGGCCGACGATGCTCATGCGGCCCTGCAGGACATTAAAGAATTGCGGTAATTCGTCGAGCGAGGTGCGCCGCAAGAAGCCGCCGAACGGCGTAATGCGCACATCGTTTTTCTTGGCTTGCTCAACCACCGCGCCATCGTCGCAAACCCCCATCGAGCGAAATTTGTAGACCACAATTTCCTCGCCGTTCAAGCCGTAGCGCCGCTGCGCAAAAATGATCGGGCCCGGCGACGACATCTTTACGCCGATCGCAATACAGGCCATGACCGGCAGCAACAGAATCTGAATCAATGCCGCCAGGATGATATCGCTGCCGCGTTTGACCACGCTATGCAAACCGGTGAACGGCGTCTCGCAAATACCGATGACCGGGATACCGCCGACGTGATCGAGGCGCGCCTGGATCAGATCGAAAGTAGAGATATCGGGGACGAAATAAACCGAAGCGGTGGTGTCGCGCAATTCTTCCATCAGGTCCATCAAACCCGGATGCTCCGACATCGGCAGACAAATGAAAATGGTTTTGATTTTATTGCTGCGCACGTAAGCTGCGACATCTTCGATTTTGCCGAGGTAGGTACTTTTTAATTCGGGGATACGGGAGATTTCATCGCGGTCGTCGAAGAATCCTTTCAAATCGAGGGCAGGATTATTTCTCGCCGTCACACGCCGCTGGATATCCGCACCGGAATAGTTGCTACCGACAATCACCGCAGAGCGCACCTGACGGTCTTTGGCGTAATTGAACGCCAGCAAATGTACGGTCAAGCGGCTCAGCAGTAACGCCACCGGCGCCAGGGCAAACCAGATCCATAGCACGCGGTCCGACAGCTCGTAACGCAGCCCCGTACCTTGCGCGATCAAGCTCAGCACCACGACGACGATACCCCATCCCACTAAGATATCGCCGGCATAGGCCAATTGTTTTCCGACGTGCAGAGAGCGATACAGATCGATCTGCTCGTAGACAAACGAAGAGATAAAAAATGCGATGATCATCAACACCAGATAATCGCCCGTGAATACTTCATGCTGCGTAGAAATAATCAGATACAGCAGACCGAGGATGATGGCCGGATCAAGCAAACGCTTGAAAAACGAGACCATTGGGATGTCATTTTCAGTCATGATAAATCCTGCCTTACTTAAAATGCATAACGCGTGTTCAAATACACTGCATTGCTGGTGTAGCCACCAGATATGTTCGCAGTTTGAATGCTGCGCACGCCCGACAATCGGACTTCCCATTTGTCGGTTGGGTTATAAACCAAAGTCAGTCCCTCATTGCGCAGGACATCGTTTTGGGCCGTGGGGTCGGCGAAAGCGCCGCCGGCCGTTGATTGGCTGAAATCGCGTTTCACATAGTTGATTTGCGCGATCAGGTTAATTTTTGCGGAATATTTCCAGTTCGCCGCCAGCGTGGCGCCGCGATTGAGGGAGTAAATGGTGGACAACTCATCGACTGCACCGATCTCACGGTAGATGGCACCGCTGACATCGATTTTTCCGGTGGGCGACCAATCCATCGCGAGGCGGTTATTCATGCCGCTGAAATCACGCGCCGCAATCTGATCCTGTTTTCTGCGGACCAAACCGCCCAAAAAGTGCAGCCGCGTCTTGCCGGTGACTATCCAGTCCACTTTGGCTTTGAGCTCGTTCTGATCGTAGCCGTTAAGAACCGCGCCGCCGCTGACTTGTGCCGCAATCGGAAAATCGGCGCGTATATGACGCGCTTGCAGACCGAAGGTGCTGCCGGTGCTGCCTAGGTAATCGAGCCCCAACTCCTCTTGATTCTGGGTATTGTTGCCCGGTTGTTGCGAGACCAGGTCGTACCATAAGTGTGTGTGCGTCAAACCGCCGCGCACGCGCCAGCTCGGATCGAACAGCC
>DATMOE010000481.1:0-3997 GCA_035568435.1 Herbaspirillum sp.
CAAGGTATACCCACAGCGGGCTGTGCTCTCTTATTATTCGGCACTAGAAACATTAAAACATACCGGCCAAACCTGCCGGACGGGGGTCTCGGTCATCAATGGGCCTAGGATGCAAAAAGTAGTCAAAATACTGGGGGCGCCGCTGGTCCTGATACTGGGACTATCCGTCACGGCAATGCTATTTACCGGCACTAAGCGGCTGGAAGACGAGAAGATCGCACTGGCTTTCGAACAGCGCGCCGAATTGAGCATCTCGACCGTGCGGCGCGGCGTGGACGAAGCGGTGCAATTGTTGACGGCCATCAACCAACTGTTTGTCTCCGTCGATGGCGTAACGCGCGAGCAATTCCGTACATTTACGGCGCCGCTATGGCAAGCGCATCCCTACATCCAGGCCTTCAATTTCCATCGCTTTTTGCCGAATGCCGAGCGCGAGACTTACGAACATGCGACGGGCCGCCTGTTCAATCGCCCCAATTTCAAGGTCTCCTACGGCGGTGGCTCCTTGCTATCGGCGCCGATCCAGGATCATTACTACATCGTCGATTATGTGGAGCCGTTACAAGGTAACGAAGCCGCCCTGGGTCTGGATGTATCGAACAATCAGGCCATCATGAATGCACTCATGCACGCCGTCTATACCAATATTCCCGCCTCCACCGATCTGCTGAAGCTGGCGCAGACCACGGACGATCACAACTTTCTGCTCCTGATGCCGCTCTATCGCCCAGGCACCGATATCAACAGTTCCGAAGCGCGCTACAAAGGATTGATCGGCGATACGGCAACGGTCTTTCGGGCCGGCAATCTGCTGCAAAAGACGCTCTCCGCAGCCAATCTGCTGACCATGCCCGATACCATCATCGATGTCTACAGCGTCAGCCCGGTGCGCAAGCGCGTTCTGCTATTTCACAATGCCAATGTAGCGGCGCCCAACCCCATCCTGCAATTGCTGCCGGCCTGGCTGGCTTATGAAAAACCGCATGCAAGCATGCGTATGCTGCCCATCGCCACGCAGAACTGGGAGGTTGTGGTGTCCTCCGCGCCGACGCCGGTCACGCAAAATCATCTGAGCTCCCTGCTGGTGCTGGTCGCCGGCGTGCTGCTCACACTGATGGCGACGGCTTATTCATACACGCTGGCGCTACGTTCGCGCCGGGTGCAAAAACTGGTCGAAGAAAAAACCATCGAACTGCGCATGACCAATGCGCTATTGTCGGAAGATATTCTGGCCCGCCAGCAAGCGGAAATGGCGCTGAAACTACGCGAGCGCGCCATCGAATCCAGCGCCAACGCCATCCTCATCCTGCGCGCCGACAGCGCCGATTATCCGATCGAATATGTCAATCCTGCGTTCGAGCGCATTACCGGCTACCACGCCGATGAGATCGTCGGGCGCGGCATTCGATCGCTGGAAAGCAGCAGCACCGATCCGAACAGTCTGAATCTGATTTATCTGGCGATGCGCGAACAGCGCGAAGGCAATGTCGTACTGCGCCACCATCGCAAGGACGGTTCTTTGTTATGGTGCGATTTTTACATTGCGCCGGTACGCGACACGCTCGGCGATGTCAGCCATTTCGTGGCGGCGCTGTACGATATTACCTCGATGAAACGCTATGAATCGGAACTCGAATTCCAGGCCAGCCGCGATACGCTGACCGGACTGGCCAATCGCGCCATACTGCACGAAAGTTTAAGCCTAGCGATTGCCCAGGCGAAAGAAGAAGCGCAGACGGTCTGGGTGGTCTTCCTCGATCTGGACCGCTTCAAATTCATCAATGACACACTGGGCCACCGGGCCGGCGATCTGCTGCTCAAAACACTGGCCAAGCGTCTCAATCGCAACTTGCGTGCTTTCGATACGATCGCGCGGCTGGGCGGCGACGAGTTTGTGCTGGTGCTGCCGCAACGCGAAGGCCACCGGCTCGATGCCCTCTGCCTGCAAAACATCATGGATGCGATCGCCGCGCCGGTCAGCATCGAAGGCCACAATTTCTTCCTGACCTGCAGCCTCGGCATTGCGAAATATCCTGACGATGGCGAAGAGCCCGAACTGCTGATCAAGCACGCCGACATCGCGATGTACCGCGCCAAACAGAGCGGCCGCAATAATTTTCAGTTCTATACGCCGGCAATGAATGAACAGGCGCTGGAGCGTCTGCAAATTGAAAGCAATTTGCGCAGGGCGCTCGAACGCGGCGAATTTATATTGCATTACCAGCCGAAGATCGATGTGGCGAGCGGCCGCATCGCCGGCATGGAAGCGTTGATCCGCTGGAGCCATCCGCAACTCGGCATGGTGCCGCCGGGCCGTTTCATCGGACTGGCCGAAGAGACCGGATTGATCGTGCCGATCGGCGCCTGGGTGATCCGCACCGCCTGCGCGCAAAACAGGGCCTGGCAAGACGCCGGCCTGCCGCCGGTGCGCATTTCGGTGAACTTGTCGGCGCGCCAGTTCGCGCAGAAAAACCTGACGCAATCGATCGCCGCTGTGCTGCAGGACACCGGGCTGGAAGCGCATTATCTGGAAATCGAACTGACCGAAAGCCTGGTGATGACCGACGTCGAACATGCCATCGATATGCTGCAGCAACTCAAAGAACTGGGCGTAAAAATATCCATCGATGACTTCGGCACCGGTTATTCCAGCTTGGCCTATCTGAAACGTTTTCCGATCGATGTGCTGAAAATCGATCAATCGTTCGTGCGCGATATTGCGATCGATCACAACGATGCGGCCATTACCGTATCGATCATTTCACTGGCGCATAATCTGAAGCTGAAAGTCATCGCCGAAGGCGTCGAAACCCAGGAGCAACTGACCTATTTGCGTCAGCACGACTGCGATGAAGTGCAGGGATATTTTTTCAGCCGGCCGGTGCCGGCCGCGCAATTCGAGACCATGCTGCGCGAGGACGCCTTCATGCTCGCCGACGTTCCCGGGTAGATAGCGGAATCAGGGCCAGAAAACAGTGTCGGCTGCGCAAGCGGGCGTATTTTGCGTATTATTGCCGATCAGTACCGCGTTGACCGGCGTGCTGGCATTGGACGAACACTTAAGCGGCATCCAGATCATTGCATTCGTGATTGCGATCGCCGGCATTTTGCTCGCGACCTGGCCGGCCCGGCGTTCGGCATCGGTATCGCCACCAACCCTCTTTTCACATAAGGCTGCTTTGTCCTTCGATACCACCGCCATCAATAAATTACGGCATCGCTTCGAGCAATGCGACCGAATCTGGCTATTCGGCTACGGATCGTTGATCTTCAAAGCGGATTTCCCCTATAGCGAGCGGCGTCCGGCATCGATACGCGGCTGGAGCCGGCGCTTCTGGCAAGGCTCGCATGACCATCGCGGCACGCCCTCTGCGCCGGGACGCGTGCTCACCCTGACGCCGCAGGCCGATGCCGTCTGTGCGGGCATGGCGTATCTGATTACGCCGGAAGTGTTCGATCATCTCGACTATCGTGAAAAAAACGGCTATCTGCGGCTCAGCACCGATATCATTTTTGAAGACGGCATGCGCGAGCCGGGTTTGCTATATATCGCCGATGCAGACAATGCCGCGTTTTTAGGGCCTGCGCCGGAGCGCGAGATCGCACGGCAGATCGCCACCGCGGTCGGACCGAGCGGGCGCAATCGGGATTATCTGACCGAGCTGGCCAACGCGCTGCGCCAGCTTGGCCAGGAAGACCCGCATGTGTTTGAAATCGAACAACATCTGCATCAGCTGACCAGCTAGAGGCTGCGGCGTGAGCCGCCAAAAAATTTCCCCGAATTCAATCCTTATTGAATCTTTCGTCGATGCCGTCGTCAGAACATTCTTGACGTGACCGATACGTCGGCCGGCAAACAGTAATTTGCGATCGTTGAATTCATCAACATCGTCCAATTTACTGTCAAATACACTCATATACATTCAAAGTAGTTGATTATGCTCAAGAAAGCATCGGCAATCTGGAAGGGTCGTATGAAAGACGGCAGCGGCGCCAT
>DATMOE010000482.1:0-3468 GCA_035568435.1 Herbaspirillum sp.
ATCGCCGATTCCATTTCCACCGTCAGCTTATGATTTTTGAGCGGGCTATCGACCAGCACCAATTCTTCCTCTTCCAGTTCGTCCGACCCAAGCAGATAAATCGGGCGCAACAAATCGGCCAGTTTCGAATGCCAGATCGGGTCCCATTCCTTCTTGCGCAGTTCCATGCCTTCCCAGAATCCCCAAGCCCAGGCTTCGCCATCGAGCAGCGATTTACCTTCCCATTCCCGCTCGCAAAACAGCGGCTCGTATTCCTTCGGCGCAACTTCCAGCGTGATGGCGATTTCATTCATGAAACGCGCGATCAGATTGGTAATGTGTTCAGCTTCCTTGGCGTTCTTGAACGCCGGTGTATCTTTGGCCTGCGGCCCCCAGACACGGTGCAGCCATTCTTCCATCAGGACTTCCTGCGGACCGATCGACAACGCCGTCAGATAGCCGTGCAGGGTATCCATCGTCATGCTGTCTTCAGCGCAGCGATCGGAGAGTAAAAAATCGTCCAGTTCTTCAAATTCTTCGTCGGAAAGGGGCTGGTCGAGTCGCATGATGTCATTTTCAAAAACGGTAAAGATGGGAGTGTAACGCGTTACCGGATGCTGTCCAGTACAATGCGCCGATGACTGAACCCACCACCTTTGCCGATCTCTCCCCCGATACGGTGCTCGATGCGCTCGATAGCATCGGCCATCACGGCGACGGCCGCCTGCTGGCCTTGAATAGTTATGAAAACCGGGTCTATCAGATCGGTATGGAAGAGGGGCCGCCGCTGGTGGCCAAGTTTTACCGCCCGCAGCGCTGGAGCGATAGCGCCATTTTGGAAGAGCATGCATTTGTCGCCGAATTGATCGAGCGCGAAATACCGGTCATCGGCGCGCAGGCGAATGCAGACGGCGCCACGCTGCATGTTTTCAACGGCTACCGGTTTGCGGTTTTTCCGCGTCACGGCGGGCGTGCTCCCGAACTGGATAGTCCCAGCACGCTGGAGTGGATGGGGCGCTTTATTGGCCGCATTCATGCCGTCGGCGCGTTGCGGCCGTTCATTGCGCGTCCGACGCTGGATGTGGCGAGCTTCGGCGAGCAACCGCGCGATTATTTGCTGGAACACGGTTTTATTCCCGATGATTTGCGCGCTGCGTATATCGGCACAGTCAATCAGGCATTGGAGGGCGTGCGGCGCGGCTTCGATCGCGCCGGCAGCAGCGTGATACCGCTGCGTCTGCATGGCGACTGTCATTGCGGCAACGTGCTATGGACCGACGCCGGGCCGCATTTCGTCGATTTCGACGATAGCCGCAACGGACCGGCGATTCAGGATTTATGGATGTTGCTGTCAGGCGAGCGCGGAGCAATGGTGCGCCAGTTGGGCGATCTGCTGGCCGGTTACGAAGATTTTTTTGAATTTGATCCGCGGCAACTGCATCTGATTGAAGCGCTGCGCACCTTGCGTCTGATTCACTATGCGGCATGGCTGGCGCGGCGCTGGGACGATCCGGCCTTCATGGTGGCCTTTCCCTGGTTTAATACCCAGCGCTACTGGCAGGATCGGATATTGGAATTGCGCGAGCAGATTGCGCTGATGGACGAAGCGCCGTTATGGTCGTTTTAAAGCCGCCCCTGCGGGATGGTGCATAGATCATAAAATTTACTGGCAATGACAGAGGTCGACGCTTCGCCGGCCAGGTGCTGATAGCGTCCCAATAAGGTTTCCAGCAGACGCCCATGATAAAAGGCGAATAGCGCAGTGCTCATTTTCGGCTCGATGGCGGGGATGATGCCAAATACCAGCTTGGCTTCTTTTACATGCGGACGAAACCATGCTTTGTTGTTCCATTGCGGATCACTGAGCGTCAGGTCGCCATCTTGATCGCATACCCACTCGGCGGTCCGTCTACTTGTTATATCGTGTTTAATTTGCAACAGGAGATAGCGCGGGGCGTTGCTCGGTACGGTGATCGCCATTTATTTAACTTGATGCCTTGCCGAATTAATAATGGATTAGATGTCATTTCGACAATTCTAACCTAAGGCATCATTATTTGGGCGTATGGCGTAGCGAAATTCTCAAAATACGGTAATAACGGATGTAATTTCTGCCGTTGCCCTCGCCCTGAAAACAAAAAAACCGCCGTAGCGGTTTTTTAAGGCCGGGAAGCGATTGCCGGCGGTGCAGGCAAAAATGCCTACTTTTGAGTCGGACGATTTTGTGATTGTCCTGACGAACCAGGTGCATTGCCCGATTTTTGATTGCCGGCATTAGCCTGATTTTGTTTATCGGTTTCCATTTGTTGTTGCGATCCAGGACGATTGCTTTGTTGCCCTGGATTTTGTTGACCTGGATTTTGTTGTCCACCATGTTGCTGTTGCGCTTGATTTGGGTTGGTGTTTTGATCCTGATTTTGCTTACTCATAATAACTTCCTCACATTAGTAGAAGTAAAATTCCTCGCAAGAGGTCACACCACCGCCATAGGCATACATTAAATGACGGCGACGAGTGATCTTAGGCCGCGGCAATGGGCCTAGCCATACGAGATTGACTGATACATCCGTAAGAATTTTTTGTCAGACCTGTCAGCCGATACCTACAGAAAATCCAGGTTCAAAGTTGGTTTTCGATCAGCGCCCGGACGCATCGCTTTCGAGCGCTAAATGCAGTCTGGCAATGATGTCGGTCATCTTTTCCTGATCTGTCGGCGCTTTAAATTCTGCTTCGATCGCCAAGGCGAGATCGGCGATGTGCGGCCATTTGCACACCAATGCCGCGCCGCGCATTCGATGCGCCACACGTGCTGCCCGGTCATACGTTTGCTGTTTGATCGCTTGTTCCAGATCGGCCAGATCGTCGCGTGCGGCCTGCATGAAGATCTCTAGCGGATCAGCATCGCCGGGCGATACCTGATCCGCCTCCGCCTCCATCCCTGTCTCCGCCGCAGGCGGGAGATGCCCCGGGCCGCACCAGCCGTTCAGCAGTTTTTCCAATGCCGTCAGCCGGAGCGGTTTGCGCAAGGTGCCGTCCATGCCGCTGCTGATACAGGTATCGAGATGTTCCTGATCGAACGCAGCCGAAATGGCGATGATCGGTAAATAGCTTTTTCCGGCTTCGCGCGCGCGCTGCCTGCGGGCCACGGTATAACCGTCGATATCGGGCAGATAGCAGTCCAGCAGCATCAGCGCAAATGCGTGATGGGCGGTTTGTTCCAGTGCGCTGAGCCCATCGCCGACAATGGTGAAGCGGTAGCCTAGTTGCGTTAATTGCTGCTGCAATACCATCCGATTACCGGGATGGTCTTCAACCACCAGGATATGCGGCGCCAGGCCTGCTGCGGGCACGGCGATCGCTACCGGCAATGGCGCTTCAGCGGGTATTTGCGGCGCCAGTTCGACCGGAATCCGGCAGAGCACGGTGCTGCCGACGTCCGGTGTGCTCTCAAAGCGGATACTGCCGCCCATCAGTTCGCATAGTTCGCGG
>DATMOE010000483.1:0-3979 GCA_035568435.1 Herbaspirillum sp.
GAACATTGGTATTACAAGCGCGACAACGCGATGCTGAAAGTATTGGCCGATACGGTCATCGCACAGTTTTACCCTGCGCTGCTGGAAGCGGCGAACCCTTATCAAGCGCTGCTGGCCGAAGTCACGCGGCGCACCGCAGAATTGGTGGCGCAATGGCAGGCGGTCGGCTTCATGCACGGCGTGCTCAATACCGACAATATGTCGATACTCGGCCAGACGCTGGATTACGGCCCATTCGGCTTCATGGAAGCCTTCGATCCACGGCATATTTGCAATCACACCGATCAGCAAGGGCGTTACGCCTACAATAATCAACCGCAGATCGGCGAGTGGAATTGCTATGCATTGGGCCAAACCATGCTGCCGCTGATCGGCGATGTCGAACTCACCAAAGCGGCACTGGCGTGCTACCAGCCGGCTTTCGAGGCCAAACAAGAGACGCTGTTGCATGCCAAATTGGGGCTGAAAACGATCCAGGCGGACGATAATAAGCTGTTCGATGCCCTGTTCGCCATCCTGCCCGGCACCGATTTCACGCTGTTTTTCCGTCGTCTCGGCGATTTGCGCCTCCAGCCGACGCCAAGCGCAGCACAATCCGATGCCCCGCTACGCGATTTATTCATCGACCGCGCAGCCTTCGATGGCTGGGCGCAACGCTATCGTCAGCGCCTACAGGCCGAGCAAAGCGACGATACGGCCCGGCGGCTTGCAATGCACGCAGTCAACCCCAAATATGTGCTGCGCAATTATCTTGCGCAAGTTGCCATCGAGAAAGCGCAAGCCAAGGATTTTTCAGAATTGGCGAGATTGCAGCAGGTACTGCAAAAACCATTCGACGAACAGCCGGAATTCACGCAATATGCGGCGCTGCCGCCCGATTGGGCCAGCCATCTTGAAGTAAGCTGTTCTTCCTGAAATTATTATTCTTCACAGGAGTAAAGAAATGGAAAAAGCGGATAAAGCGCATCAGGCCGCACCGGTCAAAGTCGAGAAAAGCGATGCCCAATGGCGGGCTCAGCTCGACGATATGGCCTACCAGGTAACCCGGCACGCCGCTACCGAGCGCGCCTTCACCGGGCATTTCTGGGATCATCACGAAGCAGGCATCTACACCTGTGTATGTTGCAATACGCCACTATTCGCCTCGGATGCAAAATTCGACTCCGGCTGTGGCTGGCCGAGTTATTTCGAAGCATTGAATCCTGATAATGTCCGAGAAAAAACCGACCGGGCGCATGGCATGATTCGTACCGAAATCATTTGCAATGTATGCGATGCGCATCTGGGCCATGTGTTCCCGGACGGCCCGCCCCCGACCGGATTACGCTACTGCATCAACTCGGCATCCCTGCGTTTCGATCCTGCCTGACACGATGTAAAACCGCCTCCCGCCTTTCTTCACTGAGAAAACGATTTGCCATGAAATTTTTGTTCGATCTGTTCCCCGTTCTGCTGTTCTTCAGCGTCTTTAAATGGGCTGAAGGCCATAGCCAAATCGCGCAGGGCTTCGTTTCGCATTACATGTCCGGGTTTGTGTCGGGCGGCGTTGTCGGCGTGGATCAGGCGCCGATTCTGCTGGCCACTGCGGTGGCGATTATCGCGACGCTATGCCAGATCGGGTATTTGCTGGCCCGCCGGCGCAAGGTCGATGCGATGTTGTGGATTTCGCTGGCGATCATTACAGTATTCGGCGGTGCAACCATCTATTTCCATGACGAAACATTTATCAAATGGAAACCCACTGTACTATATTGGTGCTTTGCCACCGCATTGCTGATCAGCCAGTTTTTCATGAAAAAGAACCTGATCCGTGCAATGATGGAAAAGCAAATGACTTTACCGGAACCGCTATGGGCGCGGGTCGGTCTGGCCTGGATAGCATTCTTTATCACGATGGGCCTGCTCAATCTCTATGTCGCATTCAATTACACCACCGATCAATGGGTCAACTTCAAAATGTTCGGCGCCATGGGGCTGATGTTTGCGTTTATTATTGGACAGAGCCTGCTGCTAGCGAAATACATCAAGGAGCCTGAATGAGTAGCACACGAAACAATGAAGTGCAGCCGCCGTATACTCGCGCAGAGCTCATAGAACTGCGTTTGATGGAGACTTTTAAGCCCACACGCATCCTGGTGGAGGATGAATCCGCCCGGCACGCCGGTCATGCCGGCGCCGCCAGCGGCGGCGGTCACTACCGCATCGAGCTAATTTCTACTGCATTCGAAGGCAAAAACCGTTTAGCCCGGCATCGTCTGGTGTATGATTGCCTCCACGATATGATGCAGAGTGATATTCACGCGCTGGCCATCGTAACCAAGACGCCATCTGAAACAAGCGCCTGACTAATTTATTTATGCTTTTATACCGCTTTCATACCGCTTTTACGTCGTTTTATACTTCTTCTCACACCTCCTCTTATACAAAACCATTTCCTATTAGGATTGAATAATGACATTTAAACCTGTTAAAGCGCTGGTTGCGCCTCTTTTTGCATTGATGACAATCGCTGCTATTCCAGCGATGGCGCAAAATATTGCGGTCGTCAACGGCAAGCCGATTCCATCGGCACGCGCCGACGCAATGATCAAGCAACTGGGCACACAAGGCCAAGCCGACACGCCGCAATTGCGCGCTGCGGTCAAAGAAGAACTGATTAACCGCGAAGTTCTGATGCAAGAAGCGGACAAAAAAGGCTTGAATAACAGCGCAGACGTGAAAGCCCAGCTGGAACAGGCGCGTCAAATGATCGTGATCCGCGCATTGGTCGCCGATTACGCCAAAAAGAATCCGATCTCGGACGCCGACATCAAAGCTGAATACGACAAGTTCCGTGCCACTGCCGGCGACAAGGAATACCACGTGCATCACATTCTGGTCGAAACCGAAGATCAGGCCAAAGCCATCATCGCCAAGCTGAACGCCGGCACCAAGTTTGAAGAACTGGCCAAGCAATCGAAAGATCCCGGTTCTGCAGCCAATGGCGGCGACCTGGATTGGGCTACACCTGCCGCATTTGTGAAACCGTTCTCGGACGCCATGATCGCGCTGCAAAAAGGCCAATTCACACAAACACCGGTCAAGACCCAGTTCGGTTACCACGTGATCCGTCTGGACGATGTCCGCCCAGCCAAGGTGCCTACGCTGGAAGAAGTCAAACCGCAAATTATCGACGCCTTGCAACAACGCAAGCTGCAGGCATATCAGGAAAGCCTGCGCAGCAAAGCCAAGATTCAATAAGTTTTACTGTGCGCGCGGCATGCCGATATCGCACTATCGGCATGCCGGCTGCAACGAAAAAATGTCCATGCAACTCAGCTTGCATGGACATTTTTTTACGTCTAGTGAATTGTCTAGTGCACTGCCAGCGCACCTGCCGGCAGCGATGCTCTCAACGGCGTTTTTACAGGCGGCAAAGCGGCTACGGCCTGATTGTCGTCGAGCTTGAAGCCGGCCACCACTTGCGCCAGATTAACCGCCTGTTCCTGTAAGGATGCCGCTGCAGCGGCGGCCTGTTCGACCAGCGCCGCATTTTGCTGCGTGGCCTCGTCCATCTGAACAATGGCGCGATTAACTTCTTCAATCCCGGTGCTTTGCTCTTGTCCGGCGGCGCTGATTTCGCTGACGATATCGGTAACGCGTTTCACGCTGTCGACGATCTCGCCCATGGTGCCGCCGGCCTGGCTGACCAACTTACTGCCGGTTGCCACCTTATCGACCGAATCGTTGATCAGTGCGTTAATTTCTTTGGCGGCCGCTGCCGAGCGCTGCGCCAAACTACGCACTTCGGAAGCGACCACCGCAAAGCCGCGCCCTTGTTCGCCGGCGCGCGCTGCCTCAACCGCCGCATTCAACGCAAGAATATTGGTCTGGAAAGCGATGCCGTCAATCACGCTGATAATCTCGACGATTTTTTTCGAAGAGTCGTTAATGGCGCTCATGGTATCGACCACCTGCCCGACCACACTGCCGCCTTGGA
>DATMOE010000484.1:0-5185 GCA_035568435.1 Herbaspirillum sp.
GATTGCGCGAGATGATCGCCAGCACGGCGATGGTGGCCAGATAGGGCAGCATTGATAAAATTTGCGACGGTATCTCAACGCCCATCCCTTGCAGGGAAAATTGCAAAATCGTGACACTGCCGAATAGCAGGGCGCCAAGCAGTACCCGCGCCGGTCGCCAGGTGGCAAAGGCGGTCAGCGCCAGCGCGATCCAGCCGCGTCCAGAGACCAGGCCTTCGGCCCACATCGGCGTATAAACCATCGACAAATAAGCGCCGGCCAGCCCGCAACAAGCGCCGCCGAACAGGAGCGCCATAAAGCGGATCGTTCTGACCGGATAACCCAGCGCATGCGCGGACTCCGGCGATTCGCCGATGCTGCGCAAAACCAGTCCTGCGCGCGAGGTATATAAGAACCAGGCGATCGCCGCGCATAGCGCGAGTGCGAAATAACTCATCCAATGTTGCGAAAACAGTGCGCGGCCAAGGAACGGCAAGTCGCTCAGGAAGGGGATGCCGGTGGCTTGCGCCGGCAACGCGATACCGACGTAGCGCTGTCCGATAAACGCCGATAGGCCGGCGCCGAAAATCGATAGCGCCAGACCGGTGGCGACTTGATTGGTGGTCAGCATCAAGGTCAGCCAGGCAAACAGGACTGTCATCAACATGCCGGCTGCGGCGGCCGCGGCAAAGCCCAGTAGCGGGCTATGCGTCGCGTTGGTCACCGCAAAGCCGACAATCGCGGCCACCAGCATCATGCCTTCGGCGCCCAGGTTCAGTACGCCGGCACGTTCATTAATGAGTAAGCCCATCGCCGCCAGCAGCAGCGGGGTGCCGGCGTTGATCGAGGCGGCAATCAGGGGAGCGATTTGATTCATGCGGCAGCCTTCCAGCGCAAGCGGTAGTCGATCAGCGTATCGCAGGCCAGCAACAGAAACAGCAGCATGCCCTGGAACACGCCGGTGATCGCCGACGGCAGACCGAGCCGGGATTGCGCCAGTTCGCCGCCCAGATACATGAGCGACATGACCAGCCCGCCGAGCACCGCGCCGAGCGGGTTGAGGCGTCCGATGAAGGCGACAATGATGGCCGCAAAGCCGTAGCCGGGCGAGACCGAGGGCAGCAATTGCCCGATCGGACCGGCGATTTCAAACGCACCGGCCAGGCCGGCAAAACTGCCGGAGATCAACATCGATACCCACAGCGCGCTACGGCTGGAAAAGCCGGCATAGCGTGCGGCCAGCGGCGCGCTGCCGCCGACGGTCAGCGCAAAGCCACGGAAACTACGCGTCATGAATATCGCCATGGCAACCGCCAGCACCAGCATGACGATGAAGCCGACATGCAGCCGGGTGCCGGTGATCAGCGCCGGCAACAGGAACTTGTCGGAAAACACGATGGATTGCGGGAAATTCATGCCGTTCGGATCTTTCAACGGACCGTTGACGGCCCATATCAGCAGTAATTGCGCGACATAGGTCAGCATCAGCGAGACCAGGATTTCATTGGCGTTGAAGCGGTCTCGCAGGAGCGCGGTGATGGAAGCCCAAAACGCGCCGCCCAGAATGCCTGCACCGATCATCAGCAGCAGACCGAGTACGCCCGGCAAGGTTTGCCCGGGAACATCGATCCAGATCAGCATGGCGCTGGCGCACAGGGCGCCGATGGTCAGTTGCCCCTCGGCGCCGATGTTCCAGATACTGGCGCGGAAACACACCGTCAAACCAAGGGCGCACAACACCAGCGGGATGCTTTTCAGCAGCAGCTCGCTGAGCGCGCGCGTGCCGTTGAACGGGTCGATCAGGAACACCCGCAAGCCGGTGATCGGGTCTTTGCCGAGCGCGATGAAGAGCAGTGCCCCCAGCGTCATCGTTAGTACGATCGCCAATAACGGCGATGCGAAGGTCATGGCACGCGAAGGCGCGCCACGTAATTCCAGCCGGAACGGCAAGGTGAAATGCAATGCCGGCCCCTTATGCATCGCTTGCCTCCGGCTGCGGCGGTGCGGACTGCCACAAGCCGCTCATCCAAAGCCCGATCTGCTCGCGGGTGGCGTCAGCGGCGTTCACCGACGGCGATAACCTGCCGTTGGCGATCACATGCAGCCGGTCGCACAGGTCGAAAAGTTCATCGAGTTCTTCGGAGATCACCAGCACCGCACAGCCTTGCTGGCGCAACGCCAGGATTTCGCCGTGGATCTGCTCCGCGGCGCCGACGTCGACGCCCCAGGTCGGTTGCGCGACGACGAACACTTTCGGCCGTCGTGCAATTTCACGGCCGACGATGAATTTCTGCAGATTTCCGCCGGACAAGCTTTTCGCCAGCGCCAATGCGCCGCCGGCCTTGACCTTGAAACGCGCGATGATCTCGGCGGCGGCATTGCGGGTGTATTTAAAATCGATGATGCCGTGTTCGACGTAGGGCTTGTTCTGATGCGACAGCAGCATATTGTTCGCCAGGCTGATGCCCGGCACCGCGCCGCGTCCCAGGCGTTCTTCCGGCACCAGTCCCAAGCCGAGGCGGCGGCGCGGGTTCGGTCCGAGGTTGGCGACCGGCTCTTGCATCAGCAGCACCATGTCCGGCTGGGCGCGGCGGTCTTCGCCGGATAGCGCGGCCAGCAATTCCTGCTGGCCGTTGCCGGAGACCCCGGCGATGCCGACGATTTCGCCGGCATGCACGCTGCATTGGATATTTTTTAATTCGGTGGCGAAGATATGCGCCTTCGGCAGCGACAGCGCATCAATATGCAGCCGTGGCAGAACTTCCTCGACGAACTGGGCCGCGGTAGCGCCGAGCCCGGGATCGCGCTGTTGCCGCACCAGTTCGCTGCCGATCATCATGCGCGACAAGCCTGCGCTGGTTTCTTGGCGCGGATCGCAATTGCCGGTGACCTTGCCGCCGCGCATCACGGTGGCGGTATGGCAAAGCGCGCGGATTTCATCGAGCTTGTGGCTGATATACAGAATGCTGCAGCCTTCGGCGGCCAACTGGCGCAAGGTGACGAACAGTTTTTCCACCGCTTGCGGCGTCAATACGGAGGTCGGCTCATCGAGAATTAATAATTGGGGATGCGTCAGCAGGGCGCGGACGATTTCAACCCGCTGGCGCTGGCCGACTGAGAGTGTGTGCACGTGGCGATGCGGCTCCAATTCCAGGCCGTATTTCTCGCCGGTCAGCAAAATCTGGCGCACCAGATCGGCCCGGTCGATATCGGCGGGCAGGCCGAGTGCGATGTTTTCGGCCACGGTCAGTGTGTCGAATAAGGAAAAGTGCTGAAACACCATCGCAATGCCCAGCTTGCGGGCGGCTTGCGGATTACTGATGGAAACCAGTTCGCCATTCCAGTGCAGCGTGCCGGCGTCCGGTTTTACGGCGCCGAAAATTATTTTCATCAGAGTTGATTTGCCCGCGCCGTTTTCGCCCAGCACGGCGTGGATTTCGCCGGCGCGCACGCGCAGGCTGACGTCGTCATTAGCCGTCACGCCGGGATAACTTTTACGAATGTTCGCAATTTCTAATCGATCTGGCGTTGCTACAGTCACAGGCTTCTTTCTGCTTCAAGGGATTCCGCGAAAACATAAAAAACCAAAACTATACGTTAGTGGCAGATGATTCTGTCGCATATCCGTCACCTTATTGTTGTCAGGTTGTTATCAGGTTAAAACAGACCAGATATTGCCGCCACATGGCCTGACGGTGCTACATTTTCGCTTTGCAATGGCGTTAAAGCATTTACTATGCCAGATGGCGCCGGATGAAAAAGGTCGCAGTCGGCTAAGGAAATTTATTGGGCATCCGTTGTCAACGAAATAGGATATTTTGTCGACAATCACTCGTTTTATTTGCAGCAAAATAGTGCTTAGTGCACCGATTAAATAAATTCCGCACTAAAACGGACTTGTTTTACGCCATAGAAGAATAGCCAAGGTTGATCTGCTAGAAGAATTGTCGACAATAGCGTCTTTGTTTTTTGCTGGCACGGGGATTGCTATTGTGATTTTCGTTACTCGGAGGGAGCTAACGAAATCGTTTTATACAATACTTCTAGGGGAAAAAAATGCAAAGAAGCACCATCGCGACATGGGTATTAACACTGGGCGCTGCTGCTGCCGGCATGCAGCAGGCCAACGCGCTGGACTGGAGCGATACATCGATCGGCGACCGTTACGGCACCAAGTTCGCCGAGCCGTACAACAACCAGGATATTTCCAAGAACATCGTTAACATCACGCATGCCGACGGGTATATGTGGGGCACCAATTATTTAAACCTGGATATATTGAAATCCGACAGCACCGATAGCAACTCGACAGAAGCGTATCTGGTCTATCGCAATACGCTGGACTTCGGCAAGATTGCGGGCAAGGACTTGAGTTTCGGTCCGGCGAGGGGCGTCGGCGCTACAGTGGGTTTCGACTGGAACACCAAGAACGATCCCGGCTACAGTTCGCATAAACGCATGTTGGTGGCCGGTCCGACCTTGATGATGAAGGTGCCGGGCTTCCTGAACATCAGTCTGTTGGCGCTGCAGGAAAGCAATTACCCGGTCGGCATCTACAGCCGTTATACCTATAAGACGCACGCCATGCTCAGTATGGCCTGGGGCATCCCGCTCGCCCGTAGCAACTGGGCCTTCGAAGGGTATCTGAATTACATTGGCGCCAAGGGCAAAGACGAGTTCGGCAACGATACGTCTCCCGAAACCGATATCGATGCAATGTTGATGTACAACCTGGGTACAACATTAGGTTTGGGCAATAACAAGTTGCGCGTCGGCGTTGAGTATCAATACTGGCGCAACAAGTTCGGCAACCAGCCGCAAGTGCCGGGATCATTAGCCAAAACCCCAATGGTACGCGCCGAGTATCACTTCTGAGGAAGCGCCGATTAAGCGCAGCAGGCGGCCTACTCAGAACCGTCGGTCCTGAGTAGCGCAGCGTATCGAAGGATGATGCTCACCGTACTTGCGTACGGCTGCGCTTCTCGTCCATAGCTTGAACCGCCTGCTGCACTTACTCGACACTTCTTTGCTTGGGTTATTCTTTATTTTTTTTATTTTCTTCTATTAATTCCTGCAGGCGGAATAGGGCAATTTGATAAATTTGTTGCAGCGCTTGCTGCATTTCTTCTGTGCTGTCGTTTTGCAATCGCCGTGCCATTAATTCCAGAATGCTGTTCCTTGTGTGTCCGCGTACCGCGACGATGAA
>DATMOE010000485.1:0-3063 GCA_035568435.1 Herbaspirillum sp.
ATGCGCAGCAGTTCGCAGCAGCGCTGGCAGCCGGCCCGACCTTTGCGCACGGCATGACGAAGAAAATGTTGCAGCAGGAGTGGAATATGGGTCTCGCCGAAGCGCTTGAGGCGGAAGCGCAGGCGCAGGCGATTTGCATGACGACCAACGATTTTCATCGTGCCTATCATGCCTTCGTGGCAAAAGAAAAACCGCAGTTCGAGGGCAATTGAGAAGATGAAAAAATATCACCGGGAGTGGTGCTGATGGCCGATAAAAGTTATCTGGACTGGCCGTTTCTGACGCCGCAGCACCGCGCGCTGGCGCTGAGCGTGGATGCCTGGGCTGCCGAGCATATCGCGCCGGGGCATGGTGCTGAAGGCGCTGATGTGGATGCCTCCTGTCGCGCCTTGGTGCGGCAATTGGGTCAAGCCGGCTGGCTGCGTTATGCGATCGGCGGCGTTGCTTACGGCGCGCCTGGCGACGCCATCGATACGCGCGCCGTGTGCCTGATCCGCGAGAGCCTGGCGCGGTATTCCGGGCTGGCCGATTTTGCCTTTGCCATGCAGGGCTTGGGTTCCGGCGCAATCAGCTTGTTCGGCAGCGCCGCCAACCGCAGCGCTTATTTGCCGGAGGTTGCCGCCGGCCGCGCCATCATGGCGTTTGCGTTGTCGGAGCCGGATGCCGGTTCCGATGTGGCGGCACTGCAGTGCGCCGCCCAACTCGACGGTGACGCGTATGTCCTCAACGGCGAAAAAACATGGGTCTCCAACGGCGGCATTGCCGATGTCTACGTGGTGTTCGCCCGCACCGGCGAAGCGCCGGGCGCACGTGGTATTTCGGCATTTATCGTCGATGCCGATTCGGCCGGGCTGGAGATTGCGGAACGCATTGCGGTGATTGCGCCGCATCCTTTGGCGCGTCTCAAATTCAATCATTGCCGGGTGCCGCTCACGCATCGCCTCGGCGAGTCCGGTCAGGGCTTCAAGGTGGCGATGGCGACGCTGGATGTGTTTCGCACCTCGGTGGCGGCTGCTGCGCTTGGTTTTGCGCGCCGGGCGCTGGATGAAGCGCTGCAACACGCCACTGCGCGCAAAATGTTCGGCCAGACACTGGCCGATTTTCAATTGACGCAGGCCAAGCTGGCGCAGATGGCGACCGGTATCGATGCCGCTGCGCTGCTGACTTACCGCGCGGCCTGGCAACGCGACGCCGGCCAGAAAGTCACCAAGGAAGCAGCCATGGCCAAAATGACGGCAACCGAAACGGCGCAGCAGGTCATCGACGCGGCGTTGCAAATGTTCGGCGGCCTTGGCGTGGTGAGCGAGCAGCCGGTCGAGCGCTTGTACCGCGAAATCCGCGCATTGCGTATTTACGAAGGCGCCACTGAGGTGCAGCAGTTGATTATTGCTCGTGAATTGTTGCGCGAATACGCGGCATCCTGATTTCAGTTATTTAGCGAGAAAGACCCATGATGGAATTTCTGCAACCGCCCGGCTGGGCCCGCCCCAAAGGTTATGCCAACGGCGTCGTCGCGCAAGGCCGCACCGTCTTTGTCAGCGGCATGATCGGCTGGGATGCCGATGGACAATTCCACAGCAGCGATTTGGCCCCACAGGTGCGGCAGACCTTGCTTAATATCGTCGCAGTGCTGGCCGAAGCCGGCGCCTTGCCGGCGCATATTGTCCGCATGACCTGGTATGTAGTTGACAAGCAGGAATATCTCGCCGCGCAGCAGGAAATCGGCAGCGCCTATCGTGACATCATCGGACGGCATTTTCCGACGATGAGTGTGGTGCAGGTCGCGGGGCTGATGGAAGCTGCGGCTCGAGTTGAGATTGAAGTGACGGCGGTGCTGCCATAGGAGATGTTATGGCGGAGGCGGAGGCGGATCGTTGACCGGGGGCGGTGTCGGAACCTGATGCGGCATTGGATCATTGGTGGTGGTCGGATCTTGATGCGGTATGGGATCGTTACCCGGCACCTCACCGGGAATAGGATCTTCGATCGGGGTCGGAACCGGGGCGCGATGCATGCGATATTTGGCGGTGGCGCTAAACAATGGCGCGCGCGGGATAGGAGGCGTTTGCATAGGGTTCCTTAGCCAATCGTGAGTGGCGCGAGAAGATGTTATTTGCCTATCTGATTACCGATCACACCGCCGACGGCCGCGCCGCCAACAGTGCCCACGCCGCTGCCGTTGGTCAGGATCGCGCCACCGACAGCACCAACGCCTGCGCCGATCGCAGTATCGCGTCCGCGTGGCGACATGTCGCCGCAGGCGCTCACGCCGATCAGCACGCAAAGACAAAGAGAGACCGCAGTTGTTTTGTGTATTGAGTTCATTTCGACCTCCTTATCGCCAAAATTACTAAACCACAATCAGGTCGGCATTGCCAGTTCATAGCAATGATGTTTTGCCTTGCCCTTAAGGGCAGCGCATTTATTTTGATTATCGGGTTTTCTTTCAAAGATCATCACTGCGGCCCGCACGTGATGTGTGTTGTAGATAGGTGCTGAATCCATATACTGGAATTTAGATTTATCCACAGGTATTGACTTTGGTTGCTGGATGGCATCGCCTATTGAATTGCGTAATCCGACAGAACCGCCGACAGGACCGCCGGCAAACGAAACCGATGATGCCACTAGGCAATTCGCCGCCAAAATCCATTTCCACGTTGAGCTGTTCATTCGTTATCCCTTTAATCCCACTTGCGCTTTAGCAACAGCGTCGCTACTCGATAGAGGCATCTTCACAGAAACGCTTAATCTGCTGCATCCGTCTTAATCTGATTGTGCTGTGGGACTTGTCCTACAAGGAAATCTGATAACTGAAATTTAAATCACATACCTTGCAGTCGATGCAATGGCGCAGTCCGGGAGCGGATTTTGGCGGGGTGGCTGTCGTGGCCGAGATGGCGGTCGATGCTGCTGTGCTCCGGTTGAAAATTGGATTTGAGTTGCTCAAGCAATACCAACGCGCCGCCATGACTTTGGCTGTTTGGAAGATGGATATCGGCCTTCAGCATACGGAGGTCGGGCCAGGTATGAATGGCGATATGCGAACCCTTGAGCAGGATG
>DATMOE010000486.1:0-15174 GCA_035568435.1 Herbaspirillum sp.
TGAATCGTCCGCATCGGTCGGGCCGCAGGCCAGCCAGCGGTTGCCGCCGCTGCGGCAGATGCGGGGGAACGGGCCGTTGGTTTGCTGAAACGGCAGTATCCAGTCGGCGAATGCTTCCGCGGCGGCATGCACATCGACGCCTAGCCGCTGCGCGATGATCAATGCCTTGATTGCCGTATAGGGTTCCACATAATCGCCCTGCGCAAATACCGTCAGCGCGCCGTCGGCCATGATGAAATCCGAGAACAGCAAGTGCTCGTCCGGCGCAGGCGCGGTCTGTGCGATGCAGCCCGGCAGCATGAGCAGCATGAACAGCATGAGTAACAGCAGAAGGCAAAGAATTTTTTTAAATCGCAAGTTGGATCTCCTCAAACACCACATAGGCATTCTCTTGCGTGGCGATGACGTTCTGGACGGGTGCCGAATATCGATAGGATTTTCATTTGTATTTTTTCAGGAGGCGAAATGAGTTCCAGTATCCATGAAGCAATATTTCGCCATTGCCTGAAATATCCGTAGGAGAAATGGCAGGATTTATACGAGGTTTTTTGCGCGAAGATTGTGCATGGATGACGGGGCGCATAGAGCAATAAGATGTCGGAAAGGCATCATGCGATCACGGTTAAAGCCCCGTAAAAATCCAAGAAATTTTTATGCTGTGATGCTTTCTGTCAACAAAATCAGCCGGCTTTCTTCGCCCGAAATGTGGTTGCGCATAAAAAAAACCCAAGAAGTCAGGACGATGTCCAACTTCTTGGGGCGGTTTTTTTTGAGGGCGTAATTCCGAGCAGAGAGAATTTACCTAGATGGGTCAAGCACTTACGTCTGCAGTCAAGATGTTATCCACAGGTCTATCCACAAAATCAGTGGATAAGTCAGGTGCATCGTCTATTGCGCCAAAGACGATCAGTATGCGTTCTAGCCAGATATCGGAAAATAACGGTTGACGACCGCCAGCACAACTAGAAGCACCAAGCCGATGCCGAGGCTCCAACCGATCAGTTTCTTTTCGATAGGCAATAAAGGTTCAACCGCTTGTTTGTTCAGTTCTTGATTGATATTCGATTCGGACATGATATGTACTCCCGTTAGCTGACCAAAGGCGGTTTGACGCCGCTGAAGAAAATCCACGACACCAGCAGTCCGACCCAGATGACGAAGCCGACCAGGCTGACGAAATAGACCGCGACCAGTCTCCCGAAACCGTCCTGCCAGAGCTTGCGGAAATTGGAAAGCACGCCAATGGAAAAGAACGTCAGGATGAAGAAAATGACCCGGAAATTATTGGCGCTACCGATGGCCGACGTGATCTTTGCCAACGCATCAGGCGTGGCCGTGCTCGCCAGATAAAATCCAATCAGGAAGGTCACAACAAAGCCGATGATGAACTTGGGGAACCGCAGCCAGATTTCAGATGCTTTCGCCTTGTCGCCGCCGGCTTGCACGTTAATGTGATTGGTCCAGATATACGCCAGGATAAAAGCCCATACGCCGATGAACACATCGATAAACACCTTGACGGTCGCGGTGGTTGCCAGGATCCAGCCGGGCTGATAATGGATACCTTCGGCGATCGCCTTGGCTTGTATCAGCGCTTCGGTAATGCCGCCTGCAGCTACCGCGGCGCCATCGGTTTTTACCGCCAAACCGATCCATGCTGCCGCCACCAACGGCTCGTGATACAGATAGGTCTGGGCAATGAAGGGCAAAATCAACACTTCGACTACCGCAAAAATCACGACCAGCGAAGACACCAAAATGGGAACCGCCGGACGCGATCTGATAGCGCTACCGGTGGCTATCGCTGCGGCCACGCCGCAAATCGAAATGCCCGAAGCCAAGGGTGCTGCCCATTCGCGGCTGAAGCCGAACCATTTGCGGGCGATAAAGTACACCACCGACCAATAGATCAAATAGGCTTCGACGATCGCCGCCACGCCGCGCAGCAATACCGATGTTGCAAGAGAGAGTTTGCCGGCGACAGTAACGGCAATGAACGCGCCCAGGATCACGATGGCAATCTTGATATAGAGCTCTGGACGAATCGCCTCCTTTAGCCATTCCGCAAAGCCCGGAAAGAAATTGCCGATGATCAGGCCGCCTATCAATGCAAAGATATAGCCGCCTTCGTTGGTTAATCGTAGCGACCAGTCGATACCGAATTTTTTAAATTCGGTTGGCGTCACGGCTGCAAAGTGTGCGTAGTTTCCAATAATCCAACTGGCGTAAGCAAGTGCAAATACGACTGTAAAAGCGATAGCGAAGCGCTTGACTTGGATTTTCAGCGCAACGGCGCCAATACTAAGCACAATCAGCAACGCAATATAAGTAGCGATCAATGCAGCGATGCCGCCGAAACCCGCATAAGCTTTTGCGCTGGTGCCGAGTGCAACGGAAAGATTGGTCCAGATGGATGTTGAGACTGACCAGCCGAGCAAATCGAATTTTCCGATCCCGACCAATGCCAACACGAAAACCAGTAAGCCGATCCAGACGGCGAGCCAGTCTTCCGATAGCGCGGCTGCCGATGTGGCATTTGTATCAGTGACATTCGACAACGCTGTATTCGACATAAAATAGCCCCGTATGATTTTTGAGAAAAACCGGGTAACTTAAGCCCGGTTTCTCTATCTGATTTAATTCGGATTTTTTATACGCGTATCAAGGGAAAACAATACTGCCGTTGCGGCAATTTCGATACGACTCTATTTTCATATGGATATACGCAAATGGAGCGCATTCCATGAATAGCATCAGCCCGAATGGACTATTTGGCAGAATTGCTGCGTTGCGCCGCTTCAGGGAGGCGCATTCTGGTTTGAATGCTTTCCCTGAATTGGCGAATTCAAATAAGTTTTATCTGTTGCGGTGACCCTCCCTTCGGCAGGCTCAGGGCTATCGGAAACCCACGGCCTGCGGCCTGCTCAGGGCGAACGGGTTTTGTGAAAATTTAGAAAAAACCTCCGTTCGCCCTGAGCAGGCCGTAGGCCGTGTCGAAGGGTCACCACGACAGGTAAAACTTAAAGGATTTTTCTCTTATCCAGAGACCTTAATCATGCTTCCTGCCCAGCAGGCGCGTTGAGCAGCGCGCCGAGGGCCTGATCGATAAACCGGGCGTCGTCCGGGTTATGCGCCGGCATGCCGGCGCGGTGCCCCCAGTCGGAAGGAATGACGCGCAGCTCGGCATTGCGCATGCACGCAACTTCACGCCGGTTATCTTCCACCTGGAAGTAGAGATCGGTAGCGCTGGGCATGATCAGGGCACGGGCGGTGATGGCGCCGAGGGCTTCGGCAAAATCGCCTTCATATAACGCATTGGCGCTGATGTCGCCGTGCTGCCAGGCCCAGATATGCGCCAGCAGATTGTCCGGGTCGCGGCGCAGGAAATTGCCTTCCCACATCGTCACCACATAGTCTTCCACTGAGGAACAGCCGGTCTGCCGCCACAGTTCGTCGCGATAAAACGTCTGCGACATCGCCCAACTGGCATACACCCGTCCCATGGCGCGCAGGCCGCGTTCTGGAAAGCCGGTAAACCGGCCATCCTGATAATGCGCGTCGGCAGTCAGGGTCGCCTTGACGCCTTCCAGAAACACCAGATTGTGCGGCGAGGTTTTCGCCGCGCCGCAAATCACCGCAAGCCGTTCCACGCATTGCGGAAACAGCGCGGCCCAATGGTAGGCCTGCATCCCGCCCATCGACCAGCCGCAGGCCAGAGCGAGGCGTTCCACGCCGAAGACTTCCTGCAACAGCCGGCGCTGAACCTGGACGCTATCGGCCAGCGTGAACTGCGGCCAGCGGCTGCCGTTGGCCGGCATGACCGCGTTGCTCGGCGAAGACGACAGACCGTTGCCGAACAAATTCGGCACCACGATGAAATAACGCTCAGGGTCCAGCGCGCGGCCGGCGCCGATCATCCACTCGATATCCGTGTGATGGGCGCTGAACGGTGTCATGAACAGGATGACGTTGGAGCGATCGGCGTTCAAGCTGCCATAGGTTTGATAAGCCAGGCGCGCACCGCGGCAGGTCAGGCCGGATTGCAATTGCACGTCGCCGGCTTCAAAAATTTTATGTTCCATTTTTTATCGCTATATGAATTTCAATTGGGAGGAAAGCAGGGAGGAGAAAACCGCGCTCGGCAGCAATCAGCCGCCGAATCAACCGCCGAGATAGGCTTCTTTCACCAGCGGATGCGCGGTCAGGCGCTCGGTGATGTCTTCCAGCACCACGCGCCCGTTCTCAAGCAGATAACCACGCGTGGCGACCGATAGCGCCATCGCCGCGTTTTGCTCCACCAGCAGAATTGTCACGCCGAGTTTGTTGATGCTGACGATTTTGTCGAACAATTGTTCAACGATGATCGGCGCCAATCCCAGTGAGGGCTCGTCGAGCAGCAGCAGCTTCGGACGTCCCATCAAGGCGCGCCCGACCGCCAGCATCTGCTGCTCGCCGCCCGACATCGACCAGGCAAGCTGTGCGCGCCGTTCGGCCAGACGCGGAAAGAGGGCGTAGACGCGTTCCAGATCGTCAGCGATAGAATCGCGGCCGCGGCGCCAGGGGGTCGCGCCGATCTCCAGATTTTCTTGCACCGACATCCCGGAAAAAACGCGACGGCCCTCGGGTGAATGGGCAATGCCCATGCGCACAATATCTTCCGGTCTGCGGCCGCCAAGCTTTTCCCCCATGAAGGAAATCGTGCCGCCGGAAAGCGGCAGCAAACCAGAAATAGTGTGCAGGGCGGTGGTTTTGCCGGCGCCATTGGCGCCGATCAGGGTCACGATCTCGCCCTCATCGACGCGAAAAGAGACATCCTGCAAAGCTGTGATGCTGCCGTAGCGCACTTTGATACCGCTTACTTCAAGCATGTGCGTTCTCCTTGCTGAGCTCATTACCTAAGTCCTTACCTGCCCCCTGCCTGCGCGGCCGGCCCAGATAAGCTTCAATGACTTTCGCATCGCTCTGAATTTCCGCAGGCGATCCTTCGGCGATTTTTTTCCCGAAATCGAACACCGTAATGCGATCCGATACACCCATCACCAGACGTACATTGTGTTCGACAAAAATAACGGTAATGCCGGCCTCCCGCAGCGCCACTATGGTCTCCATGAGGCGTGACGATTCTTGCGGATTCATCCCCGCAGCGGGCTCGTCCAGCAGCAGCACTTTCGGGCGCGTCGCCACGGCCCGCGCAATTTCCAGCAAGCGCTGCTGCGCATACGCGAGACTGCCCGCCGGCCGCGCGGCAAATGCAGCCAGGCCGACGAATTGCAGCGCCTGATACGCGGCCTCGCGCATGCCTTGTTCTTGCGCATGCTGCCGGGCGGTGCCGATCAGGATGTCGCCAACATTGGCGCCGGTGTGGTGCGCGCCTTTATCGCAGGCCGCTCCCACCATCACATTTTCCAGAACGGTCAGGCTTTTATAGATGCGGATATTCTGGAAGGTGCGCGATAAGCCCGCTTTGGCAATCGTATTCGGACGGCTGCCGATCAACTCGATGCCATCGAGCAGCACCGAGCCGTGCTGCGCCGCGTAAGCGCCGGAGAGGACATTCAGAAAGGTCGTCTTGCCGGAGCCGTTCGGCCCGATCACGGCATGCACGCTGCCGCGCGCCACGCTGAGACTGACGCCATCGAGCGCGCTCAGACCGCCGAAACGCATGGTCACGTCGCTGACTTGGATGACTGATTTATCGCTCGCTTGCGGCATCGTTGACGGCTCTGGAAAGAGCAAGTCCAGCTCCGCATGCGTGGTCGCCTCGACCGCAGGCGTAGCGCCGGAATGCTTAATAGCCGACTTCAGCTTAAAGCGCCGCGTAATACTGACCAGCCCATCCGGCAGGAAGGTAATCATCAGGATCACGCCGAGCCCGTACACCACCATGTACCATTCATTGAGAAAGCGCAGGGCTTCCGGCAGCGCCGTGAGGACCACCGTGCCGATCACCGCGCCCACCGCCGAGCCCACGCCGCCGACCACCAGCATGACGAAAAACAGCACCGCCTGCGTATTGGAAAAAAGATCCGGGCTCACATAATTGACCATGCTCACATACAGGCCGCCGGCAATACCGGCATAGATCGACGACAACGCAAAGGCAAGCATTTTCACGCGCACCGTATCGACGCCCATCACCTCGGCGGCGATCTCGGAATCGCGCAGCGCAATCATGGCGCGCCCCAGCTTGGAGGAACGCACCCGCAGCGACAGCCACAGGGCCAGCGCACACCACGCCAACAGGAAATAATAATGCTGCACATGGCTGATCAGCGCGATGCCGGCGATCGATACAGAGGGCACGTTGCGCAGCCCCTCGGTGCCGCCGGTGACCGGCTCCCAATGCACCAGCACCAGCTGGACGATTTGACCGAATGCGATGGTGGCCATCGCCAGGTAATAAGCACGCAAACGCAGCGTCGGCACGCCCAGCAGTAAGCTGCATAATCCGGTCGCCGCGCCGGCCGCCGGCAGCGCCAGCCAGAACGAAACGCCGTGCAGCGTCAAAATCGCGGTCACATAGGCGCCGATGCCCCAGAATGCCGCCTGGGCAAAATTGATCTGGCCGCAATAACCGGTGATGAAATTCAGACCGACCACCACGATCAGACTGATGAGGCCCAGATTGATCAGTTGCAGCAGATAGTGTCCGGTAATGACCAGCGGCAGCAGCAACAGCAAGAATGCGACGGCGCACAGGAAGGCCGGCAGCCGCCGGCGACGCGTGGGTAATTCAAAGGCCTTCATACGCGCTCACTTTGCTTTTCGCCGAACAGCCCTTGCGGCCGCACGAACAGGAATCCGATCATGATGACAAACGAAATGACATCACGGAAGTCCGATGAAATGTAGCCGGCTGCGAGCGTTTCCACCACGCCCAGCAACAGTCCCGCCAGCACCGCGCCATAGAGACTGCCGAAGCCGCCGATAACGGCGACCACAAACGCTTTCAGGCCCAGCGCCCCGCCCATGGTCGGATCGGCCAGGAACAAGGGCGCCACCAGCAAGCCGGCCGCGCCGGCCAGCACGGACCCCAGCATGAAGGCCACGGCAATGGTGGCGCGGACCGGTATGCCGACTAAGCGCGCCATGTCCATATCGAGCGCGGTGGCCCGGATCATGCGGCCGAAGCGGGTGCGGTTCATGAACCACCATTGCCCGATCAGCAATACCGCGGTGGCCACGAAAATGAACAGCACATGGCGCGAGATCACCACGGATCCCAACTGCACCTGCGCCTCGCCGAACGGCGACGGCACCGACTGCGGCAGCGGGCCGAAAAAAATCAGCACCAGATTTTCCAGCACGATACCGACCGCAATCGTGGTCAGGATCACTAGATAAAACGGCTTGCCGCGCAGCGGATAGTAGGCCACCAGCATGAAAATGACGCCGATGATGGCCATTGCCGCAAAGGTGATCAGATACGATAACCAGATCGGCAGCGCCATTTGCGTCATGGTGGTAAAGCCGAGAAACGCGCCCAGCATCAGCAACTGGCCCTGTGCGAAATTGACGATCCGCACCGCATTGAAAATTTGTAGCAAGCCCAGTGCAATGAGGGCGTAGATCGCCCCCATGGCCAGGCCGTTAATGATGAGTTGCAACATTGCTTGTTCCCGCCGCGCTTATCAAAACTATCAAAACCATTAAAATCCGGCTTCTTTGATCGTACCGATCAGCTCGGTCGTTTTGCCCTTGTTCCGGTAGACCCCCATCGTGTGCGCCAGGTCGCCATCCTTATCGGCGGTATAGGTAATCAGCAGTCCTTTCCAGTCCTTGGTCGAACGCAGATCATCGCGTATGCGCTTAGGGTCGCAGCCGTCTTTTTCGATCGCCGTCTTCAGCATGTACATACCGTCGCGATAGGCCAGCGCGAAATTATCCGCCGGGATTTTGCTGCGATCGAGGACGCGTTTTGCAAAGGCCAGCGACTTGGGATCGGTCGTCACCTGCGGGAACATGCCGCCGATGCCCATCGAGCCATCGGCTTCTTCGGCGGTCATATTGGTCAAGGTCGTGGCCGCTACTGCGCTGGAATTGCCGATGACGGGGATGGTGATACCCAACGCATGGCGCTGCTTCATCACCAGCGCCACATCGCCCGGACGGCCGAACAGGATCAGCATGTCGGCATTGGCGTTCTTGATTTTGGTGAGCTGCGCGCTCATGTCCTTGTCGTTCAGACCGTAGCTTTCCACCGCGACCGTTTTGATTTTGAGTTTGTCAAAAGCCGCCTGCAAGCCTTTGGCCGCGCCCAGACCGTAGTCGTCGGATACCGTCAGAATGGCGGGACGTTGTTTTTTCAGGGTCTCGACCACATAGCGCGGCAAGGCCTCGGCCAATTGACCGTCATGCACGTGAATGCGGATCAGCCAGGGATTATTCTGCTTCATCAAGGCCCCGTTGGTGCCGGTGGTAAACACCGGCACGCCGGCCTCTTTGATGGTGTCGTTCTCGGTAAAAATATGCGGGCTGATCATCGAGGAAAACACCGCGACCGGTTTGTCTTCGAGCAGGCGATTGAGTGAGTTGAGCGCATTCGTCGACGAGCCGGTGGCGTCTTCGATCGACAACTTGATTTTCTTGCCGCCGATGCCGCCGGCGGCGTTAATTTCCTCGACCGCATCTTCCAGTCCGAGCTTGGCCTGTATCCCCAGCAGGGCGACGCCGGAGGTCAATGGCGTCGTCAATGCAATCGGGATCGGGCTGGGGCAGCTTGCAACGTTCTGCGCAGTGGCATTGATGCTCACCATAGCCGCCAACGCGATGGCAGTGCGATAAAAAGTAAATGTCGAAATGCGTTGCATGTTCACTCTCGATGGTTGCAGTTAAAAAGAAAAAAAGCGCCTGAAAAAAAGCTTGGGCGCTTAGTGGCAATTGCTTGATTAAATTGCCAGTAGCGCAAGAGCTGTGCCAGCCGCTGACTAAGTAATGACTTACTTATGGCTTACTTATTTTGTGCAAAGCCGGAACGAGCGGCGCGCGAAGTGCACCATTTACGTGAAGTTTCATGCGCCCGTGCTGAGATGGTGCATTTCCGGCAGGCGCGCCTACTGGAAAGCAGGCCCTGGGAAAATCAAAAATGCCATCAATGTTTTTGTATGGAAATATTTGTAGGGAATAAACGCAGATAGTGTTTTGTAAATTATCTTATTTAATGAGAAAACTGCTCAAATAATTGTTTCTTCCCGAAGAATAAACGTATGATCTCGCTAGAAGCGAAAGAAGCAAATCCGGGGGGAGATAAAGTTCATATCGATTCAATAATCGAGATCGGTCTTCTCTAATAAAAATCATTATTAAAGGGAGCTTATCTTGACCATCATCCGTAAACATCAAAATCAAAACGGTAATAACCTGGAACTCGAAATTGCCATCAACGAAGATGCGCTCGATGGCGTCGTCGGTGGTACAGGGACTACTGCTGCGGCCGCAGCCGCCAAACAAGCCAAGGATAATAATCAGGCACTGACGAGCGTCAATGCCGCGGTCGGCCCGGACTCGAATGTCGGCACTGCCGGTCACGATAATAGTACCGGGGCCACTGCGCATGCAGGCACCACGCAGACCAGCACCGACATCAGCGCACATGCCGCAGTCGGCGCCGGAGCCAATGCCTCGGTGTCCGCCAATCTCGGCGGCGGCGTGACCTTGACCGATACCGCCGGCGCGAACGCCGGCGGGCAGGCTTCGGCCCATGCCGGCGCGACCGGCGTCGGCGCTGCTGCGTCGGGCGGGGTCGATGCGGGCATGTCGGAATCGGTCACCATCCATAGCGGCAACACTACGGTGGCCGTCACGGGCACCGTCGATGCCCATGCAGGCGGCGCGGTTTCCGTTTCTGTCGGCGTCACTGGCGCCTCGGCTACGGCCGGCGGCAGCGCGAGTGTCAGCGAGACACTCTCCGCTAATACGCAATCCAATGTCGGTCACGGCGTGGTCGTCGATAGCAACAATTCGGTCGAAGTCGGGCTTAAAGCAGAAGGCGGCGGCCATGCAGCCGCCGGCGTGACCGGCGTGACTGTCGGCAGCAATGCCGTCGCAGGTGACTATATTGAAGTCAAGACCGGGGTGGTCGCGGGCAACTCCGATGTCAGCGGCGGTGGGGGCGTTGGTTACATCACGCCTGGCTCAGTCGGCGCCGGCGTTGCCATGGACTCTTCGATGCATGACGGCAAGCTCTCCGTTAGCGTGGATTTGATGGGCGCCATCGGCATCAGCGGCCTCGAAGTCCATACCGAATTAAACATTAATACCAAGCCGATCATCGACGGCGCCGTCGTTGCCGGGGAAGCCATTGGGCACACTACCGTGCATGCCGCCAATGAGGTTGCGCATACCGCGGTCGATCTGGCGCATTCGGTTGCCGATTCAAAGCAGGTTGCCGAGGCCAAGCACGAGGCCGAAGTAGCGGCCCAGAAAACGGCAGCCGCCGCCGCCGAAGTCAAGCACGAAGCGCAAGTGGCGATCCAAAAAGCGGCAGCAGTCGCCGCCGAAGCCAAGCATGAAGTCCAAGAGGCTGCGCAAAAAGCGGCCGCCGCCGCCGCCGAAGTCAAGCATGAAGTCCAAGAGGCTGCGCAAAAAGCGGCCGCCGCTGCCGCTGAAGTCAAGCACGAAGCCCAGGTCGCTGCGCAAAAAGCGGCTGCCGCCGCTGCCGAAGTCAAGCACGAAGCCCAGGTCGCCGCGCAAAAAGTGGCCGCCGCCGCCGCCGAAGTCAAACATGAAGCGCAGGTCGCTGCACAGAAGGCGGCAGCAGCCGCCGCCGAGGTCAAGCATGAAGCCCAGGTCGCTGCGCAAAAAGCGGCGGCTGCTGCCGCTGCCGCTGCTGCTGAAGTTAAGCATGAAGTCCAGGTAGCCGAGCAAAAAGCAGCAGCAGCAGCTTCTGCCGCTGCATCGGCACTATCCCACGCAGCTTCAAGCGCGGGCCACGCAATCTCAAGCGCGGCCCACACAGTTGCCAAAGCATTGAGCAGTTATTAGGCGCAAAGCGATAAGCGACAACTTGGCGCATCCAGCGTTCTGGATGCGCCAAGTATACGAACGAACAATCTGAACTGAGTGCATAGCTTGAAAGTGGCTGGCGGCTGTTGCCTTACGCCCGATCCTTGAGGCCGGTCGCAGTGCGTTTGGCCATTTTTTCTATGCAGCCCTTATTTGAATTCGAAAGTCATCTTGACGACTGAAAAGCCCGCTCTGCCCGCCGCTGCCGAAACCGGCTTGTTTCGCAGCGATGCCTTGGCACGCATTTCATCTCCCGACCGTCTCGATCTCGGCGCACGTTTGGTCAGCCCCGCTTCCTGGCTGCTGCTCAGCGTGGCCGTTTTATTTATTGTGACGGCGGTCATCGGCAGCATCGCAATCCAAGTGCCGATCAAGGTGGCCGCCGAAGGCTTGTTGATGACACCGCTGGGCGTCAAAGATGTGGTCTCGGAAACCTCCGGGCGGGTGCGCAGTATTCGCGTGCGGGTCGGCGACAGGATCGCTGTCAACCAGCCGATCGCCAGTATCGAACAGCCCGATCTGCAACAGGAAATTACCGTCGCCACCGCCGAGCTGCGCGATAGCAGCGATCAGTTTAATCACGTGCGCGCTTTTCAATCCCGCACCATGTCTGAACAGGATGGCATGCGCGTCGATCTGCGCAAGGAATTGCAGGCCAAGCTGGACTTCACTGTGCAGCGGCGGGTCTGGCTCAAGCAACAGGTCGAAACGGTGGGCAAGCTGGTGGAGTTGGGGATCGAAGCCAAGCCGCAATTGATGGCGGCCAATGTCGATCTGGGCAGTGCGGATGAAGAAATCGCGCACTCGCGCAACGCCCTCAAACAACTGGAAATCGACGCCAAGAAACAGAAGACCGATTACGATCGCGAAGCGCTCGACCTCGAACTCAAGCAAGCCTCCGCGCAGCGCAAGCTGGCCATGCTGCAGGAACGTCTGGGCCGGCTGGACGTGCTGCAAAGCCCGTATTCGGGCGTGGTGGTCGAACTCAAATTGAATGAGGGCGAGATGATCGATCGCGGCCGTACCTTGTTGTCGCTATTGCCCGATCTGTCGGCGGTCGACGGTAGCGGCAACACTGCCCATCCCCACATTCCATTGATCGCCACCCTGTACGTCGGTTCGGCCGACGGCAAGCGGATTCACAAGGGCATGGAGGCCGAAGTCGTTCCCGCCACCGTCAAGCGTGAGGAGTATGGCTTTATTGCCGGACGCGTGCTGTCGGTGGCGGAAATGCCGGCCACGCAGGAAGGCATGCAACGCACACTCAAAAATGAAAAGCTGGTGCAGACCTTATCCCAATCGGGCGCGCCGTTCGAGGTGATTGTCGCGCTCGACACCGATCCGGCCAACCCGACCGGCTTTCGCTGGTCGTCATCGCACGGCCCCAGCGAGAGTCTGAGCGCCGGCAGTCTGTGCGCGGCCGAAGTGGTGACGCGTAAAGAAACCGTGTTCAAGCTGCTGGTGCCGGCCTTGCGGCGTTTCTTGTCGAAGTCCGACACATGAAGTGGCCGTTCCGATGGCAGGCTGGCCCACGCCGGGTGCCGATGGTGGCGCAACAGGAGGCGGTCGAATGCGGCGCGGCTTGCCTGGCGATGGTGCTGGCGTATCACGGGCGCTGGGTGACGCTGGAAGAGTTGCGCGAACAATGCGGCATCACACGCGATGGCACCAAGGCGACCAATGTGGTCAAGGCTGCCCGCTTGCATCGCATGGTCGCCAAGGGTCTGCAAAAAGACGCGAGTGAGCTGGGCAAATTGCCGCTGCCGCTGATTGTGTTCTGGAATTTCAATCACTTCATCGTGGTGGAGTCGATCGGCGCAGAGAAGCTGCGGATCGTCGATCCGGCGGTCGGCCCGATGAGCATGACGCATGAACAATTCGCCCAGGGCTATACCGGTATCGCACTGGCTTTCGAGCCGGCCCCGGACTTTGAAAAAAATCAGGACCGGCCCTCCCTGTTCGCCACCATCAATCATTACCTGCGCGGTTTCCGGCTCGGTCTGGCGTTCGCGCTGGCGGCCGGCATTGCGCTGATCGTGCCGGGCGTGCTGGGCTCCGGTTTCAATCAGCTCTACGTGGATAACGTGCTCATCGCAGGCAGAAAGACTTGGCTGATACCGGTGGTGACCGGCATGGTGATTGCCGCTGTGCTCAAGATGACCTTGTCGTATTTGAGCCAGGTTTCGTTAGCGCGTTTGAATACCAGCGTGGCAACCTCGCTGGCGGCGCAACAGATGTGGCGTCTGCTGGAACTGCCGCTGAACTTTTTTGCCCAGCGGTATTCGGGCGATGTGGCAAACCGTTTTACCCTGATCGACCGCCTCTCCGGGCTGGTCTCGAACACGCTGGCGCCGGCGCTCATCGGCATTCCCAATCTGATCGGCTATTTCATTTTGCTATTGCTGTTGGATCCAGTATTGGCCGGGATCACGGGCGTGGCCGCCATCCTGGCGCTGGCGGTGCTGTCGATTTCCATGCGCGGCCTGGAGGATGCGTCGCGCCGCATGACGCATGACGACGCCAAATTGTATTCGATGACGATCCAGGGTTTTTCCATGATCGACGAGTTCAAAATGTCCGGTACCGAAAGCGCCTTTACCGCGCGTTGGGCCAGCGCTCAGGCCCGCGTGATCACCGCCGAACAAGGCTCTACTTGGCGCAGCAATGTGCTCAACGAGTTGTCGAATCTGATTGTTGCATTGGCTGGCGTGGCGATTCTGATCGAGGGCGGGCTGCGGGTCATGGAAGGGGCGCTGACGATCGGCATGCTGCTGGCGTTCCAGACTTTGATGGGCAGTTTTGTGAATCCGCTGCTCGGCTTCGTCGGCGTCGGCGGCCAATTGCAAACGGTGCGCGGCTTAGTCGATAGGCTCGACGATATCCGCCGCTACGGCACCACCAGCGCCAAGGCCGAGCCAGATTTGCCGGCGCCGGATCAAGCTAAGCATGCGCTGTTGCCGGCCAACGCCAGCAACGCTACTGCGCCGTTTATGGAACTCAAGCAGATCACTTTCAGCTACAGCCCGTTGACCGCGCCGGTACTCAAAAACACCGCTTTCAATCTGCCGACCGGGGCGCGCATTGCGTTGGTGGGCAGCTCCGGCAGCGGCAAATCGACCTTGGGCCGCATCATCGTCGGCCTGACCGCGCCCAGCACCGGCGCGGTGACGGTGATGGGACGCACGCTGGCGCAGTGGAAGGGTTTGCCGGGCGCCCCTGTGGTGGCGTATGTCGAACAGAGCGTGGTGCTGTTCGAGGGCACGGTGCGCAACAACCTGACCTTGTGGGATCAAACCATTGCGCAAGATCGGCTGGTGGAAGCGGCACGCGATGCCTGCGCGCACGATTTCATCATGCGTATGCAAGGCGGCTACGAAGCGAAGCTGATGGAAGGCGGGCGCAACATGAGCGGCGGCGAGCGCCAGCGGCTGGCGATCGCGCGCGCCTTGGCAGTCGATCCCTTGTTGCTGGTGCTCGATGAGGCCACCAGCGCGCTCGATCCCGAAGCCGACGTCATGATCATGGATGCGGTGCGCCGTCGCGGCTGCACCTGCATCATCATCGCCCAGCGCCTCAGTTCCATTCGCGATTGCGACTGCATTCTGGTCATGAAGCAGGGCGAAATTGTCGAGGCCGGCAACCACGAGCAACTGATGGCCAAGGGCGGCGAATACAGCAGCCTGGTCAGCACCTGACGCTATGACGACACCACCTCAAGAACCCAGCGCACAAGTCACCATCGGGCCCGGCTCGGTGCTGCCTTTGGACCGGGCCGGACAGATTTACCTGATCCGCAGCGGCCGCTGCGAAATTTATGCGTTGACCGGCGGACGCCGCATTTACCTCAGCGAATTTGGGCCGGGCCAGACGCTGGTCTGTTCGCCTTCCGCCCACGGCCAGCTGATTGCCGTCGCGCCCGAAGGCAGTTCGCTCACGCCGATGGCTTTCAAGGCCATCGCACGCGATGCGTTGGCCGACGTGTTCGATATCTGGATCCTCGCCTTGTCGGAAACGGCAGGGCGGCAAGGCATGGCGCGCCCCGCCTTGCGCGCGCTCGATGCGGGCGAAGCGTTGGCCGATATGCGCGGCCAGAATCTGCATTCTTTGCGCGGTGTGGTGTGGACCGGCCGCATCGGCACTGCCATGCGCTACCTGGGCGTGGTGGCGATC
>DATMOE010000487.1:0-2128 GCA_035568435.1 Herbaspirillum sp.
CGTCAAGCTCGGCATTGTCGGCAATCGCGCCAATGCCGAAGTCATCGCCGCGATGATCGCTGCGTTGCGGCAGCACCAGCCGCTGTTGCCGGTGGTGTTCGATCCGGTGCTGGCCAGCGGTAAAGGCGATGCGTTGTCGGCCGAGAATGCGGTCGCCGCGCTGACGCCGCTGTACGCGCAGGCCAGCATCATTACACCGAATTTGAATGAGGCCGATCGGCTGTGCGGCGCGCAGCACAGCGCGGCGCAGCAAGCGGCGTTGCTGCAGCAACGAGGTTGTCCGCATGTGTTGCTCAAGGGCGGACACGGACCGCAACAGCAGGATGTGGTTAATCGCTGGTTCGGTCCCGATGGCGCATTCGAAAGCTGGCAATGGCCGCGCTTGCCGGGCGAGTTTCACGGCAGCGGCTGCACGCTGGCGGCGGCGCTGGCGGCGCGCTTGGCGCACGGCGACGCGATGCGCGATGCGATCGCCGCGGCGCAAGTCTATTGCCAGCACACGCTGGAAACCGCTTATTCGATCGCCCCGGGGCAATTGATCCCGAACCGGGTGATTCCTTTTCTGAAAGTCTCTGTATGAGCATAAGCACGAGCATCAACGCGACCGTCGGCCGCGGTCTGTATCTGGTCACACCCGATTGGGACGACACCGAAAAATTGTTGCGGATAAGCGAGCAGGCTTTGCAAGGCGGCGCGGTGATGCTGCAATATCGGCATAAGACCGCCAGCGCTGCGCAGGCCTTGGAGCAGGCCGGCGCATTGCTGACTTTGTGCCGGCGTTACGGCGTGCCGATGATCGTCAACGATAATGTCGAGCTGTGCATGGCGATCGATGCCGATGGCATGCACGTTGGCGGAACCGATGCCGCAGTGGCCACAGTGCGCTCTGCGCTGGGCGATGAAAAGATCGTCGGCGCATCTTGTTACGGTTCGCTGGAACTGGCGCAACAGGCCGCGGCGGCAGGGGCTTCGTATCTCGCTTTCGGCGGCTTTTATCCGTCTCAGGTCAAGCAATATGCAGTCGGCACGCCGCCGGAATTGATCGCGCAAGTCAAGCAGGCCATCGCGTTGCCGGTGGTCGTCATCGGCGGCATGAGCTTAGGCAATGCCGCGCCGCTGATTGCGCAAGGGGCTGATATGGTTGCGGTGATTAGTGCCGTCTATGCAGCCGCAGAGCCGCAAGCTGCGGCGCAGGCTTTTACTGGTTTGTGGTAGGGGAGACTTCGGGCTGAGGCCGATAATTACGCCATGAACGGATAATAATCGCCAGCGCCAGCAGCGCGGCCATTGCCGCAAACAGATACACCGATGGATAACCGTACTGGCCGATGAGCAAGCCGGCAACCGGTCCGGTAATGCCCAGCGAAATATCGAAGAACACGGAATAGGCGCTGATCGCCGCGCCCCGGTTGCGGGACGGCACCAGCGCCATTGCTTCGACCGCCAGCGCGGGGAAAATCATTGAAAATCCAGCGCCCGTCAATGCCGCGCCGAGCAGCGCCCAGGCCGGCGATGGCGCCAACCAGATTATCAGCAGACCCGCGAATTCAATCGGATACGACACCAGAGCCACCCGAAAGCCGCCGAAACGGTGGATGGTGTGGGCTAACAACAGGCGCACGCAAACGAATGTGAAGCCGAACGCGCTCAGGCAATACGCCGCGCCGGCCCAAGTGAAACTGGTGTAATACAGCGTGATAAAGGTTGCAATCGAACCGAAGCCGATGGTGCCCAGACCCAGGCCGAGACCCATGGGCAGGACGCGCCATAAAACATGCCGGAACGCCAGCGCTTCGCCGTGCGCAACAACCGCGACCGCGGTTTTGGCGTACGCGAGCAGATAGCCGATTGCCGGCAGCGCGATGGCGAGCAGGCCCAGCGAAACCAGGCCCCAGTGCTGTTCCATCGCCACCCCCACCGGCGCGCCGATGGCAATGGCGGAATATGTTGCCACGCCATTCCAGGCAATCACGCGCGGCGTATGGCTCATGCCGACTTGGCCGATGCCCCAGCTCATTGCGCCGACGCTGATCATGCTTTCGGCAAAACCCAGTGTCATGCGGCTGATCACCAGCATCAACAGACTCAGCAGCGGTGCCTCATGCAAGAGCGCTGTGAGCAGCAGAAA
>DATMOE010000488.1:0-9453 GCA_035568435.1 Herbaspirillum sp.
CTGCGCACTGGAAGCTGGACGGTTCGTTCAATTACGTGCGCGGCGAAAACCTGACCGACGGCACCGTTCTGGCGCAAATGCCGCCGCTGGAAACCAGACTCGGCCTGAATTACGATGACCGGACCTGGTCGACGGGGGCGATGCTGCGCACCGTAGCGGCGCAAAACCGCTTCGATCTCAACAAGGGAAATATTGCAGGCCAGGATCTGGGACCGAGCGCAGGCTTTACCGTTTTCTCGATCAATGCCGGCTGGAAGCCGCGTCCCGACGTCCTGATCAGTGCCGGTATCGATAATCTGACGAACAAGGTCTATGCCGAGCATCTAAGCCGCGGCGGCGCCATGTTGCCCGGCTACGAACAAACCTCGCGTATCAACGAGCCGGGCCGCATGTTCTGGCTGAAAGCGCAAATCGACCTATAAAGCATTGCTCGCCGGCAAATAAACTTGCCTTGCTCTGCGCTATCGAAACCGGTCTAAACTGAATGGTTTGCGGTATTTGCCGCCCGCCCCCAATTGGATCGAATGACTACTTCGATAGCTTCCTGCCATGCCGACGCCACTACCGTGGCTGAGGCTGACGCTGACGCCGACACCGACGTTCTGAGCGATTTCCATCCAGCCGTCGCCGCCTGGTTCCGCAGCGCATTCCCCGCTGCCACCGAAGCGCAGCGGCAAGCCTGGCCGCTGATCCGCAGCGGCCGTCCCACGCTGGTGGCGGCGCCGACCGGATCGGGCAAAACCCTGACCGCTTTTCTGGCCGCCATCGACGAACTGGTCTGTGCCGGTGCCGCCGCCAACGGCACGCTGCCGGACGCCACCACGGTGCTCTATATTTCGCCGCTCAAGGCACTCTCCAACGATATCCGCCTCAATCTCCAGTTACCGCTCGAAGGCATCGCCGCCGAATTAATCCGCATGGGCCTGCCCGACCCCGGCATCCGCGCCGCCGTGCGTACCGGCGACACCACCGCACCGGAACGCATGGCGATGCGCAAACGCGCGCCGCATATTCTGGTGACCACGCCGGAATCGCTGTATGTACTGCTGTGCTCGGATAGCGGCCGCGCCATGCTCGCCGCGGTGCGCACCGTCATCGTCGACGAAATCCACGCCGTGGCCGGCAACAAGCGCGGCAGCCATCTGGCGCTTAGTCTGGAACGGCTGGATGCGCTATGCCCGCGCCGTCCCACCCGCATCGGCTTGTCGGCCACGCAGAAGCCGCTGGATGCCGTTGCACGTTTTCTGGTCGGCAGCCGCGGTGATGGTGATGGCAATAACGATGGCGACTGCGCCATCGTCGATGTCGGCCATATCCGCCGACGCGATCTGGCCATCGAAGTGCCGCCGATGCCGCTCGAAGCCGTCATGGCCAATGACGTCTGGGAGCGCGTCTACGACCGCATGGCCGAACTGGTGGTGCTGCATCGCACGACCCTGATATTCGTCAACACGCGGCGCATGGCCGAGCGCGCCGCCCGCCATTTGGCTGAGCGCTTGGGTGCGCAGGCAGTCGCCGCCCATCACGGCAGTCTGGCCAAAGAATATCGGCTGGACGCAGAACAAAGACTCAAGCGCGGTGAGTTGCGGGTTTTGATTGCCACCGCTTCGCTGGAGCTCGGCATCGATATTGGCGATGTCGATCTGGTCTGCCAAGTCGGTTCGCCGCGCAGCATCGCCGCCCTGCTGCAGCGCGTCGGCCGTTCCGGGCATCAAGTCGGCGGCATGCCCAAAGGACGGCTGTTTCCAAGCTCCCGCGACGATCTGATCGAGTGCGCAGCGCTGCTCGACTGCATCCGGCGCGACGAACTGGATATGCTGCATATTCCGCAAGCGCCGCTGGACGTACTGGCGCAACAAATTGTGGCCGAAGTGGCCTGCCGGGAATGGAGCGAAGAGGCCTTGTTTGCGTTGATCCGCCGCGCCAGTCCCTATGCGCAATTGCCGCGCGCGCAATACGACGCCATCGTACGCATGCTGACCGAAGGCACCACCGGCCGCTACGGCGTACGCGGTTCTTATCTGCATCGCGATACGGTCGCCGGCACCCTGCGCGGCCGGCGCGGCGCCAAACTGACCGCCGTGACTTCCGGCGGGACGATTCCCGATAACGCCGACTATGCGGTCATCCTGGAACCGCAAGGCCATAGCATCGGCACGGTCAACGAAGACTTCGCCGTGGAAAGCATAGCCGGCGACGTTTTTCAATTGGGTAATACTTCTTACCGCATTCTGCGCATAGAGACCGGACGCGTGCGTGTCGAGGATGCCCACGGCGCAGCGCCCAGCATTCCGTTTTGGCTGGGCGAAGCGCCGGGCCGCAGCGATGCATTGTCAGCCGGGGTGGCGCGGCTGCGCGCAACCATCGATGGCCTGCTCGCCGGCGCCAGCGGCACGGCTGGTTTGGGTGCTGCGGCCGGCTGGCTGATCGATGCAGTCGGCATCGATGACGCTGCGGCGCGCCAGATCGTCGATTATCTGGCGCGTTCGCGTGCCGCGCTGGGCGCATTGCCGACGCAAGACACGCTAGCCATGGAGCGCTTCTTCGACGAATCGGGCGGCATGCAATTGGTGCTGCATGCACCGTTCGGCAGCCGCATCAACCGCGCCTGGGGGCTGGCGCTGCGCAAACGCTTTTGCCGGACTTTCAATTTCGAATTACAGGCTGCCGCGACCGAAGATACGATCGTCTTGTCGCTCTCGCTCAGCCATAGTTTTGTGCTGGACGAAGTATGGCGCTACCTGCGTTCGGGCAATGCCGAACATGTGCTGATCCAGGCGCTGCTCGACGCCCCGCTGTTCAATGTGCGCTGGCGCTGGAACGCCACCACCGCGCTGAGCCTGCCGCGCTATAGCGGCGGCCGTAAAGTCGCACCGCAATTGCAACGCATGAAAAGCGACGATCTGTTGGCGGCGGTATTCCCGGATCAGGCGGCGTGCCTGGAAAACGTGGTCGGCGAACGCACCTTGCCGGACCATCCGCTGGTGCAGCAAACCATCGACGATTGCCTGCATGAAGCCATGGATTGCGATGGCTGGATTGCGCTGCTCAAACGCATTGAACAGGGACAAATAAAGCTGATCGCACGCGACCTGCCAGCGCCGTCGCCGCTGGCAATGGAAATCCTGAATGCGCGCCCTTACGCGTTTCTCGACGATGCGCCACTCGAAGAGCGCCGCACCCAGGCCGTGCTCGGCCGCCGCTGGAGCGATCCCGCTGCGGCCGACGATCTGGGCGCACTGGACGCCGACGCCATCGTCGGCGTGGCCGAAGAAGCCTGGCCGCAAGCGAGCAATCCCGACGAAATGCACGAGGCGCTGATGCGTCTGGCTTGTATTGCGGAAAGCGAAGCGCGCCGGCAAGAAAATTGGCCGCAATGGCTGGACACTCTGGCGCGCGGCGGCCGCGCCACGCGCATGCATATCCCCGATCGCGACGACGCCTTGTGGGTGCCACTTGAACGTCTGGCTTGTCTGCAAGCCATCTACCCGGGAATGGCTTGCGCGCCGCAGTTGAAAATACCGCAAGACGAGCACGGCAACGGTAGTTGGGAACGCGATGATGCCATCGTCGAAGTCGTGCGCGCCAGATTAAGCGGCTTCGGGCCACAGCCCCTGCCCGCCATTGCACAGCCGCTAGGATTACAGACGAGCACCGTTGCCGCTGCGTTGATCCGCCTCGAAACCGAAGGGTATGTCATGCGCGGCCGCTTTACGCCGGCGGCCGCTGACGAAGAATGGTGCGAACGGCATCTGCTGGCGCGGATCCATCGCTATACGATCAAACGCCTGCGCCGCGAAATCGAACCGGTCGAGCCACGCGACTTCATGCGCTTCCTGTTCGACTGGCAGCATCTGACACCGGATACGCAGTTGCAGGGCATCGATGCCTTATCCGAAGTCATCGCCCAACTGGAAGGCTTCGAAATAGCCGCTGGCGCATGGGAAAGCGAAGTGCTGCCGGCCCGAATCAGCGACTATTCGGCCTCCTGGCTGGACGATTTATGCCGTACCGGAAAAGTCGTCTGGACCAGGATCGCCAGGCAAATACGTACCACCGGCACCAGTGGCGGCCCAGTGCGCAATACAGGCATCGTGCTGCTGCCGCGCCGCCATTTGCGCCTGTGGAACGCGCTGCCGAATCAGGATGGCCCACGCACAATATCGGCGCGCGCGCAGCGTGTGCATGCCGCATTGCTGCGCGACGGCGCGATGTTCTTCGATGAATTGCTGGCCGATACCGATACCCGCTTGCTGCCAACCGAACTGGAAACCGCGCTGGGCGAACTGGTCTCGAACGGCTTGGTGAATGCCGATAGTTTTGCCGGCCTGCGCGCTTTGCTGCTGCCCGCCGCCAAACGAGCCATCCACGCCAGACGCCGGCGGCAAGGCAGAGCGATCCCTGCCGGCATGGAGGAAACCGGCCGCTGGGCGCCGCTGCGCCATAGCGGCAGCGATGCCGATGTCAATGCCGGCGGCAAGAAAGCGCGTACCGAGCCGCAAGTGCTGGAACATATCGCCCGGGTATTGCTGCGCCGTTACGGTGTGGTCTGCTGGCGCGTGCTGGAACGAGAAGCCGGATGGCTGCCGGCATGGCGCGAATTGTTGCCGGTGCTGCATCGTCTCGAAGCCCGCGGCGATATCCGGGGCGGGCGTTTCGTCGCTGGCCTGGTCGGCGAGCAATTCGCCTTGCCGGAAGCCATCGCCTTGCTGCGCGAAGTCCGACGCCGGCCCGCCGACGGCAGCTTGATCAGCGTATCGGGCGTCGATCCGCTCAATCTGGCAGGCACGCTGCTGCCCGGCGACAAGATTGCCGCGCTGACCGGCAACCGGCTGGTGTTTCTGGACGGCATGCCGGTCGCGGCGCTGGTTGCCGGCAAAGCACAGACCTTGATTGAAGTGGCTGCGCACGATAAGGAGCGGGTGCGCGCTGCGCTGGCCGGCCGCCGATGATTTCACAAATTTCACAATCGGCAGCGCAAACATTAACAATAATTAAGTGTTTTTATTTAACTGTTTTGGACATACTGCATTTCATCCCGAATTGAAATGAGAATGCAGCATGGCCATCACCGACAAGCACATCGGACACCCTTTTTCGAACGACATCTGCGCCCCGGCTCCCGCGAAGAAACGCATGATCGCTTTACGTTTCTGCTTGAGCGCGTTTGCCGCGTTCATCGTTTTCGCCAACACTTCTCACGCGCAAACCGCGGTGGGCGGCGATACCGGTACGCCAGCCTCCGCGGCCACTTGTTTCGCCTGTCACGGCGCCTTGGGCGCAGGTTCCTCCGCCGCCATAACACCACGGCTGGCCGGACAAAACCCTGACTATCTTGCACACGCGCTGTCTATGTTCAAGGACCGCACTCGCGCCAGCGATACGATGCAAGGGATCGCGCAAAATCTTTCCGACAGCGACATCCATGCGCTGGCACTCTATTTTTCCAAGCAACATCCGCCACGCGCCCAAGACGGCCCGGCGCCCGATCCGCATCTTGTAGCAGCCGGCAAACAACTGGCCGAGATCGGCGCAGGGCCCGGCGTTGCCGCATGTTTTAGCTGTCATGCCGCCGGCGGCAAAGGCAACGGTGCGCGCTTCCCGAGTATTGCAGGCCAACCGGAGTCATTTCTCATTAAGCGTTTGCATGATTTCCAAGCGCGCGCCAAGAAGTCGACGCCGGGCCCAGGAACGATGATGGCAGTTTCGGCCACGCTGAGCGAAGCGCAGATCAGGCAGGCTGCCGCTTACCTGTCGTCGATTGAACCGTAATCGGCATCAGAGCAGATAAAACACCGCCGCATAAAACAAGGCAACGGAAAACAGCAGCAGATACGGATTGATCTTGGTGAAATACAGCAGCACCGTCGTCACGGCTACGGTGCCTATTCCAAGGATCAGATTGGACATGTGAATCGCCTCCAGCACGGTCACGCCGCTGGCAAAAATCAACCCGACCGCAACCGGCGCCAGACCGCGCTCGATCGCCAGGCGCCATGGCGAGCCATGATGTTTGTGCCACATCGTCGTGGCGAGAACGAAGATAGTAGACGATGGAACGTACATCGCGAGCGTGGCGACGATTGCGCCGAGATAACCGTTAATCTGCCAGCCGATCAGCGATGCAATCAGCGTACTAGGGCCAGGCGCGGCCCGCGAAATAGCGAATAAATCAGAGAATTGCTGGTTGCTGAACCAATGGTGCACCACCACCGTCTGCAGTTGAATATCCGACACGATCACTTGACCGCCACCGAACGACATCACCGACAACGGTGCAAAGACGAGCACCAGCGTCCATAAACGGCTATCCATTATTTTGCCCTCCGCAATGCCAGTAGCACGCTCACCGGCGCCAGTACCGAGACCACCGGCACCATCGGCCAGTGCATTATGCCAACCGCCACAAACGCCGCAAAGCCAACCAGATAACGCACCCAATGACGCTCCATGCGCGTGGCGACCTTGATCCCGGCCGCCAGCGTAGCGCCGACGCCGGCAGTGGCCACACCGATCAGCAGGAAGTGCGTCAGCGGATATTGCGCCAACATGCGATAGACCATCGCCATGATCATAATGACGCAAAAGGCCGGCAACACCATGCCGAGCGCACCCGCCGTGGCGCCGGCCCAGCCGCGCACTTTTTGTCCCACATAAAGCGAAATATTGACCGGATTCGCGCCGGGCAGAATCTGCGATACCGCGGTGCCGGCCAAAAATTCTTCATCATTGAGCCAGCCTCGCCTTTCGACCACCGCGCGATAAACCCAAGCTTGGGTGCTGCCGCCAAACGAGGTCAGGCCGACGCGGACAAAGGTCGTAAAAACATCCCACAAAGGTACTTGCGGCAAGGCATTCGATTCAAGGAAATCTTCAGGAACATCCGATGGCGTTACAGCGTCTTCTTTTAGCATGATGATTTTTTTCGGAAGAAGAAAAGCTTATTTTTAATTTCTCTTAATTGTTCCTTTATACAGAACAACGTTCTGTATTTGTAGTTGGCGTTGTACCATGTCGTGCATTAATCGACAAGGGTTCGGTACGTAATTTGCACCATGCTGGCGCCGGTGCATTTGGATACGGAAGCGATGACCAAGCGGCGGCTGCCGGAAATTGAAAATCGTAAAATTTTGTAAATAAAAATTGACGCCTGTTTCCGCGCAGGGCGGCGCGTCAAGTGGTAGCCGGCTGCCCCATGCCGCCAAACGGCGTCAAATGCAGCTTCAGTCCCAGCTTGTCAATCAGACGACGTGCGTCGAATGGCGCATCGACCTTGATATCGTTATCAAAGTAGCAGTAGATATCGCGGCTGATCCGCTTTCGCGGCTTGGCGTCGGAAATCAGCTTGCCTTCCGGTTGCAGGCCCCTGCTCCAGGCGCCGATTCGTTCGGCCCAATAATCGAGCGCCTCTTCGGTATAACCGCCCGAATACAATGCCGCCTCTCCATGCAAACGCAAATACACGAAATCCGCGGTCACATCTTCCCGATCGGGCCATTTCCCGGCGCTATCCGCCACCACCAAGGCCACGTCGTATTTGCGCAGCAGCGCTATGAATGACGGATCGATAAAGCTGTCATGCCGGATTTCCATTGCATGGCGCAGCTTGCGTTTTTTATCGATGACCGGCACGCTGCGCTCCCGCCGTCCCGGATCGCAATGACGCGCCAGTTCCAGCGCTTGTTCAGTGTCGTGTGGCAACAAGCTGAGAAAATGTTCGACCCGTTCGGCATCGTAACGAAAGCTGGGCGGAAACTGCCATAGGAACGGGCCCAGTTTTTCCCGCAGATTGAGCACGCCGGAGGCGAACACATTGGCCAACGGTACGTCAATATCGCGCAGGCGCTGAATGTGCGTGATGTAGCGATTGCCCTTGGTGCTGAAGATGAAATCCGGCGGTGTCGCCTCAAACCAGGTGCTATAACTTTCAGGTTTTTGCAGCGCATAAAACGAACCGTTGAGTTCGATCGACGGCAAGGCGCGCGAAGCGAATGCCAACTCGTCGGCTTGCCGCAAACCCTTTGGATAAAATATGCCGCGCCAGGGCGGGTAACGCCAACCGGATATGCCGATGTAAATTTTTCCCATTGCACAAAAAGTCTCAAGAGACAAATCGAAATACCGCGCCTTGCAGGACGCAACCCGATAAGCTCAGACCACTTATTCAAAGGAAGAGTTCATCGCTCAAAGGGCATCGCGTGCTTTTTGTGCGCAGCAATGCAATCGAATGCATCAATTTAATGCCTATGCACCGACATTCGGTTGCGGCAACCATATGCTTTTTACGCCAAAAATCAAGGTAAATACGCTTGACACCACATCAAATTTAGAGATACATTTCAGTGCAATCGTTTGCACTAATTATACGGATATGGTCTTTTTGAAAGCCAGGCAAACGACGCATCTAAACCAATTACTTAAAGAAGATGGAGGAGAGCCAATGTCTCAGAAGAAACGATGTAGTCGCATGGCGGGGATGACGATGGCAGTACTGGCGGCAGCGTCGGTATTGGCGTCGAACGCCCATGCACAGGAACAGTGGCAAACCCGGACGTGGCCGGAACTGAAGGCCGAAACGCAAGCCCGCGCCGACCGTAACGCTTACCCGGCGACCGGCATGAAATCGGATGACGTGCGGGAAGCGCTGTCGCATATCGACAGTCTCGATCGCGATCAGTGGGCGGCCGCCTGGATGGCCATTGGCGATCGTTATGCGGTCCGCGCCGAAAGCGAACTCGCCAAGAATCCCGCCGCTGCGCGCGAAGATTATCATTCGGCCTGGAACTACTATGCCTTCGGACGCTGGCCATCGCCTAATTCACCCGGCAAAAAGCGTTCGGCGGAAAAGGCGCAGGCCGCATTCGCAGCTTATGGGCAACTGCTGGAACCGAAAATCGAAGTATTGCGGATTCCATTCGAAGGCAAGGAAATCGTCGCCTATCTGCAAAAGCCGTCGAGCGGCCCCAAACCGCCGATCGTGCTCGACATCGGTGGCGTGGATGAATGGAAGGACGCCGGCGCCGACGATGGCCGCGCCTTTCTCAAGGAGGGCATCGCTGACGTAGCGGTGGACATGCCTGGCACCGGCGATGCGCCGCTGCAAGGGCGTCCGGGCGCCGAGCGCATGTATTCGCGCCTGATCGATTATTTGCTCACCCGCAGCGATCTGGACGGCAGCCGCATTGTGGTACGCGGCGTTAGCTGGGGCAGCTACTGGTCGGCACGGGTCGCCTATGCCAACGCTGACCGGCTCAAGGGCGCGGTGTTCCAGAGCGGCGCGGTGGATGCGTATTTCAGCCGCACCTGGCAGGAAAACGCATTGCACACCAAGGAATATTTGATGGATTTCGTGCCATCCCGCCTCTACATTCTGGACCAGCCATCTGTCGAAGCGATGCTCGATTTCATGCCGAGCATGTCATTGAAGCCGCTGCTGAACAAACCCAGCCCGCC
>DATMOE010000489.1:0-6450 GCA_035568435.1 Herbaspirillum sp.
TGCGCGCTTTGCGCCAGCGGCGTGATGCCCGCTTGCCTGAGCCGCTCGGCCACCGTCTCAAATTCGGCCCACGTGGTCGGCGCGGTCAATCCCAGGCGGGTAAAAATGGCCCGGTTGTAATACAGATTGTTGATGCGATGAATGCCCAACGGCACGGCCACGAAATGGCCGCTATTGTTAATCAGCGTCCAGACGGTCGGAAACAATCGTTTCTTCCATCCGCCGGCGACGGCATCGAGCTCCAGCAGCAATCCCAGATCGGCCCATTCCTCGAAAACGACGCCATTGAGTTGCGTGACATCCGGCGCATGGCCGGCCAGTACCATGCTCTTCAACACTTTACTGGCGCCGGTGCCGGCGCCGCCTGGGATGGCGATGTCGCGCCACTGGATGTTTTGCTCGGCCAGATTGTCGATCAGCACATTGGCGGCCTTGCGTTCACCGTCCGAGGTCCACCAATGCAGAACCTGCAGCGAATTGAGTGACGACGGAAGCGGGGGCGGGGGCGGCGCCGCAAGCACGGGCGGGAAAACCACAACCAGGCAAGCAAGCAGCAACATCGGCCAGGCCGGTGTGGATAAGTTTATTTTTATCGTTTTAATCATCCCCGTTTTATCTCCGAGTGCGCAAAGAACTATAGCCTAATTACCAGGGCGATCCCGCTAAAAATGCGAGGGATGCAGGCATTTTTGTTAAGAAACGTAATCTTTCATTTAGTTATATAAGCGGCGCGAAAAAAATCTTTTGCCGCCGACGCCGGCCAACGCCCGGTGCAGCCGGCAACAGCACACCCGCCTTTGTAAAAAACGGTAAAGCCCGCCATGTCTCCCAATAATTTTTCCCGATCAAAATCAATCACTTAACAATAATCACGATCATCAATTCGCGTCATTGGCGTCACACAAGCAGCGGTGCTACTGTCGCGTTGCTGCCGTAAAGAGGCTGGAATGCCCCGGTGAGCAGCGAGCCATTTCCAAAATCAGAGGAGACTATTCGATGCAAACCGTTCGCCAAGTCCACCCATCCGCCGCCAGGTTTGTGCTGCGCGGCATCGCACTGGCCGCCAGCGCCGCCATCCTGGCTCTCGCCTTCGGCAGCACCGCGCAAGCAGGCGCACTCACCATCGAAAGCTGGCGCGTCGACGATCTGGCGCTGTGGGAGCAAGTCTTGATCCCTGCCTTCCAGGCCAAGAATCCCGGCATCACCGTCAAGTTCTCGCCGACCGCCCCGACCGAATACGACTCCAGCCTGGCTGCGCGCATGGCCGGCGGCACCGCCGGCGATATCGTCGCCTGCCGTCCGTTCGATGTCTCGCTGTCCCTGTACAACAAAGGCAATCTGGAAAAACTGGACGGCAAACCGGGCATGGAGAATTTCCCTCCAGAGGCCAAGACCGCCTGGCAGACCGACGACGGCAAGGACACATTCTGCATGCCGGTCGCCTCGGTGATGCACGGCTTCATCTACAACAAGGCCATCTTCAAGGAACTCAATCTGCAACCGCCGCAGACGGAAGCCGAATTCTTCAAGCTGCTCGATACCGTCAAGCGCAATGGCAAATACACCCCGCTGGATTTGGGCACCGCCGAACAATGGGAGGCGCACCAAGTTGTGTTTACCGGCATCGGTCCGAATGACTGGAAGGGCGAAGAAGGCCGCCATGCGCTGATCTCGGGCAAGGCCAAATTCACCGATCCCCCTTTCGTGAAGGCCTGGGAATACGAAGCCAAACTCGGCAAATACATGGCGCCCGGCGCCAGCTCGCAGTCCTATGGCGACAGCCAGAACCTGTTTGCGCTGGGCAAGGCTGCCGTCTATCCGGCCGGTTCCTGGGATATTGCCTACTTCAACGCCAACGCCAAATTTGAAATGGGCGCCTTTCCGCCGCCGGTGCCGAAACAAGGCGACACCTGCTACATCTCCGACCACAACGACATCGGACTGGGCATAAACAAGAAATCCAAGAACAAGGAAGACGCCTATAAATTCCTGGCATGGATCGGCTCCCAGGAATTCGCCGACATCTACACCAACAAGGTGACCGGCTTTTTCTCGCTGTCCAACCATCTGATTTCGGTCAAAGACCCGCTCGCCAAGCAAATGATCGACTGGCGCAAGACTTGCAAATCGACGATTCGCGTCAATTCACAAGTCCTTAACCGTGGCACGCCGAGCATGGAAAATGAAATGTGGAACGTCAATGCGCAGGTGTTGAATCAAAAAATGACACCTAAAGACGCCGCCGCAAAGATCCAGGCCGGTCTTGCCAAGTGGTACAAGCCGCAACAATAAATCGTCAATCGACGGCTGCGCCGCCCGCGCCTCTTCCGGTCGCGGGCGGTAGTTGCGAAATGAAGGGCGTCAGGCGGGCTGCGGCGGATGGTTGTGCGCAGTGAGGTAAAGAAGGGAGGCCGCAGGCCGGAATGACACGAACGGAGTACAACCATCCGTCGCAGCCCGCCTGACGCCCTGAATTTCGCAACAGACACGACGGAGTACAAAAAAAAGGAGTGCCCATGAAAACAGCCCGTCTCTGGCATATCGCCGCGTTCCTGGCGCCGGCGGTTCTTGTGTATTCCCTGTTCAGCGCGCTGCCATTGATCGACACCCTGCGCCTGAGCCTGTTCGCCACCGATGACGCCGGCGTGCACAGTTTTGTCGGCCTGGACAACTATCGCACCATCCTGTTCGATTCCAGCTGGTCGGTCGGCTTCTGGAATGCGATGTGGAACAACCTGAAATTCTTCATGATTCACATGCTGCTGCAGAACCCGATCGGTCTGCTGCTGGCGACGCTGTTGAGCCTCAAAGACCTGCGCGGCGCGCGTACCTATCGCACCCTGATTTTCCTGCCGACGCTGTTGTCGGTGGTCATCATCGGCTTTATCTGGCAACTGATTCTGTCGCCGCTCTGGGGCGTCGGCGAAAAATTGATGGGCCTGGTCGGTCTGCAGCAATTCTTCGGCCCCTGGCTGGGCCAGGAATCCACCGCGCTGCTGACGATTGCCTTGATTTCGGTCTGGCAATACATCGGCATCCCGCTGATGCTGATCTACGCCGCCTTGCTGGCCGTGCCTGAAGAAATACTGGAAGCCGCGCATGCCGAGGGCGCTAGCGCCATGCGTATTTTCTGGCAGATCAAACTACCGCTGATTCTGCCCACGCTGGGACTGGTGGTGATCCTGACCTTCGTGGCGAACTTCAACGCCTTCGATTTGATTTATTCGGTCAAGGGCGCGCTGGCCGGACCGAACTATGCAACCGATCTGCTGGGCACGTTTTTCTATCGCACCTTTTTCGGTTACCAGGCGCAAATCGGCAGCGCCAATATGGGCGCGGCCGTCGCCACGTTGATGTTCCTGGTCATCCTGTGCGGCGTAGGCGCGTATTTTTATCTGGTGCAGCGCAGGCTGACCCGTTACGAGCTATAGATCATGACGACTTCCGCATCCGATATCACGCTATCGCTGCCGGCCCGCGCCGACGGTTCCGAACGCGCCGGCCGCTTGCACCGCATCGGCCATCTATGGGTCCACATCGTGCTATGCCTGTATGCGGTCATCGCCCTGTTTCCGATCGCCCTGATCCTGATCAATTCGGTCAAATCGCGCGACGCGATTTTCGAGAATCCGCTTGCGTTCCCCAGTGTGGACACCTTTTCCCTGATCGGCTTTCGCAAGGTGCTGACCAACACCAATTTCGTGCTGTTCTTCGGCAATAGCCTGGTGGTCACGCTCGGCTCACTGACGCTCATTGTGCTGTTCGGCGCGATGGCCGGCTGGGCGCTGTCGGAATATAAATTCCGCGGCAACCGGCTGATGGCCTTATTTCTCGCCATCGGCATCATGATTCCGATCCGCCTCGGCACCGTGTCCATTTTGCAGCTAACGGTCGCGCTCGATCTGATCAACACCCGCACCTCGCTGATCCTGGTGTACACCGCGCAGGGCCTGCCGCTGGCCATCATGATCCTGTCCGAATTCATCCGCCAGATTCCGTCGGAATTGAAAGATGCCGCGCGCTGCGACGGCGTCGGCGAATTCAAGATCTTCTTTCAGATCATTCTGCCGCTGCTCCGTCCCGCCATTGCAACGGTGGCGGTATTTACGATGATTCCGGCATGGAACGATCTCTGGTTCCCCTTGATCCTGGCGCCCGGCGACAGCACCAAAACGGTCACGCTCGGCGTCCAGCAATTTATCGGGCAGTACGCCACCGACTGGAATTCGGTGCTGGCGGCGCTGTCGCTGGCGGTCATCCCGATCCTGCTGCTGTACATGCTGTTTTCGCGCCAACTGATGCGCGGGCTGACCTCCGGGGCGCTCAAGTGATTCCCTCATTGCATAGGTATAACGGACATTCTGGACATTCAATATGGCAAGCGTAAGCATTAAAGACCTCAGAAAATCGTATGACGGCAAGCAGGATGTGCTGGCGGGGCTGAATCTGGACGTCAGGGACGGCGAGTTCTGCGTCCTGGTCGGCCCTTCCGGCTGCGGCAAATCAACCTTGCTGCGCATGCTGTGCGGCCTGGAATCGATCAGCGGCGGCGAGCTGACCATCGGCGAGCGGATCGTCAATCACCTGCCGCCGGCGGAACGCGGCATCGCCATGGTGTTCCAGAGCTATGCCTTGTATCCGCACATGAACGTGTACAAAAACATGGCGTTCGGCCTCAAGATCGCCGGCGCCGGCAAGGCGGCCATCGAGAGCCGGGTCCGGCACGCCGCCGGTATCCTGAAAATCGACCATCTGCTCGACCGGCTGCCGCGTGAATTGTCCGGCGGCCAGCGCCAGCGCGTGGCCATCGGCCGCGCCATCGTGCGCAAACCGAAATTGTTCCTGTTCGACGAACCGCTGTCGAACCTCGACGCCGCGCTGCGGGTGCAGACCCGCCTCGAAATCGCCAAGCTGCACCGCCAATTGGCGGCAACCATCATCTACGTGACGCACGACCAGATCGAAGCGATGACGCTGGGCGACAAGATCGTGGTGATGCACGACGGCCGCATCCAGCAGACCGGCACGCCGCTGGAACTGTATCAACACCCGCAAAACCTGTTTGTCGCCGGTTTTATCGGCTCGCCAAAAATGAACGTCATGCCGGGCCGGGTAACGGCCGTCGACACGCAGGCGATGACGATTGCGCTCGGCGGCGGCTGGTCGGTACAGGCCAATGTCGCCGCCGGCGACACCCGCGCCGGCGATACGGTCACGGTGGGCCTGCGCGCCGAGCATATACAGGAAAACGGACTGGCCTCGGAGGTCTTCGGCGGCATCGTCAACATGGTCGAACATCTTGGCGACGCCAATTATATTTATGTGACGCTCGACAGCGGCCAGGATCTGGTGGTGCGCGGCGACGGCAACAATACGGTGCAGGTCGGCGATCACGTCGGCCTATCGGCCGCCAGCAGCGCGTTCCATGTCTTCGACGGCAGCGGACAGGCGCTGAAACGGCTCAGGCCGGGCAATCTGGTCTCGTCCCGGCAAGCGGCTTAAAGGCAGACGGCCATGACAGCATTCGATTACCTGATCGGCATCGACGGCGGCGGCAGCAAGACCACCGCCCGCATCGCCGCTCCCAACGGCAAGGTACTGGCCGAAGCCAGCACCGGCCCTTCCGCGCTGGCGCACGGCGTCGAAAAAGCCTGGCCCGTGATCGTCGATGCCATCCGCCTCGCCTTCGGCAGCGCAAATCTGGCCATGCCCGATTACACCAAGCTGGCGGTCGGCATCGGATTGGCAGGCATGAATGTCGCCCACTGGGCCGAGCAGTTCCGCGCCGGCGACCCCGGCTTCGGCGCCCTTCTGGTAGAAAGCGACGCCACCACCACCCTGCTCGGCGCGCATCGAGGACAACAGGGCGCGATTATCGCGATCGGCACCGGAACCATCGGCGCGGCGATCAATCCAGACGGCTCGCAGCATATCGTCGACGGCTGGGGCTTTCCATCCGGCGACGACGCCAGCGGCGCCTGGATGGGTTTGCGCGCCATCAACCAGGTACAGCGTTTCCTGGACGGACGCGCCGCGACCGGACCGTTGGTCCTGGACGTCATTGCATTTTGCGTCGGCAACGACAGCGTCCTGGCCGAGCCAAACGATCAAGACCAGACGACGCGCGAGGCGGTGCTGAACTGGCTCACGCGCGCGAATCAGAGTTTGTTCGCGCAACTGGCCAGACTAGTGGTAAAGCATGCCGACGACGACCCCGCCGCACACGAAATCATGACCGCCGCCGGCGCCGAGATCGGCTTGATGGCGCAAGCGCTGGACCCGTCGGAAAAGTTGCCGCTGGCGCTGTGCGGCGGATTGGCAACGTCCCTGCGGCCCTATCTTCCCGCAACGCTGCAAAAGCGCACGGTGCCGCCGTGGGGCGACGCCGCCAGCGGGGCCTTGCTGATGATCCAGCGCCATCTGGAGAAGCAGCCGGCACGCAGCGTTTTT
>DATMOE010000490.1:0-9969 GCA_035568435.1 Herbaspirillum sp.
GCGCGCTATACCGAGCGCGCCGAGAATACTGCACGCATGCTGGACGTCCATGTGCAGACCGGCTTACTGCCGCAATCGGTCGACCACGCCGAACAAGGCTGGCGCGCAATCCTCGGCATTTCAGAATTGCAGAGTGAATTCGACAAAAAATATAGTGCGATCACGCAAAAAGACGTGATCGATTTCATGGTGCGCGATCCCGGCAATCCATCATCGATCGCCTCCTGCCTGAAACAGGCCCGCGAAAACGCACGCGCAGTGCGCGGCGCGCTCACCACCGAAGCCTGGGAAATCCAGAATGCGACCTATCTCAAGATGCAGACTTATCTGAGCACACAGGCCCTGGAACAGAATCCCAGCGAATTTTTCGAATGGGTCAAGCATCGCTCGCATTTATCACGCGGCGTCACCATCGGCACCATGATGATCGATGAAGCTTTCCACTTCATCCGGCTCGGCACTTTCCTGGAACGTTCCGACAACACGGCGCGCATCATCGACGTCAAATTTCATGAAGCCACGCAGAATCAGCAAAAACAATCGCAACGCCAGCAGCTACAAAGCCAGAGCCAAAGTCAGGGCAGCACCGACATCACCAGCAGCAAGGAAAACCCGATCGATTACTATTATTGGGCAGCGATTCTGCGCTCGGTTTCCGGCTTTGAAACTTACCGCAAGGTATATCGGGATGTGATTACGCCGGCGCGCGTGGCCGAATTACTGATATTGCGCGCCGACATGCCGCGCTCATTGCTGGGCTGCATGGGGCAAGTGGTTGAGAATCTGGAAAAAGTCGGTAACGATGTCTCGGCCGATACGGAACGCTTTGCCGGCCGCCTGCATGCGGACCTACGGTTTCATCAGATCCAGGACATTCTGGATGGCGGCTTGCATGTTTTTTTGACGGCGTTTCTGGAGCAGATTTTTGAGCTGGGGAATCGGATTAGTCGGGATTTTTTGGTGCCGTTGGGGGAGTAAGGCGGAGCGATTGAATGTCGGCTTCTTGGTGATGTGGCCGGCAGCAATGGGGCGCACAAAAGAACGTGATTAGACGCCTACAGGACATGAAAAGCGGGTTGCAAAATCGCTCATGGCAAACACGGAGATTCTGCATAAATTTTCAGCGCAGTAGCTTCATGCGATCGCCCTGCTGCATCGCTAACGTGGCATTGACAATTATAATTTTTAGCATCAAAGTCGATCAGCCGGTATCGGCGCGTCTGATTCAATCACTTTCCACCGCTCAATGAGCAATTATCCTGATTCGCCAATACCATGTCCCGCCCCACCATTTTTTTTTGGAGGATCATGCCATGAATGCGACGTTAGAGAAAAAATCTTTAGACAAGCCGGACGAAGTTCGCCCATTCAAAGAAGGAAAAGGCAAGTTGGCTGTCTTTACACTCGGCAACCAAACAATAGGCCGTGCCGAGTTCGAACCTGGTTGGCGTTGGAGCCTGCATGTGAAACCGATAGCAGGAACGGATTCTTGCCAGGCCGCTCACACAGGCGTCATCCTTGAAGGTCGGATGGTCGTTAAGATGGATGATGGGTCTGAGATGGAGTACGGGCCAAACGACGTCTTTTATATGCCGCCTGGACATGATGCTTGGGTAGTCGGAAACCAACGTTGTGTTTTGTTCGATGTAACAGGCGTCGCAAAATACGCCAAACCTCAATAGGATCATTCACCTGCTCGAAACGGGGTCGAACGGCCCGGCCAGTCTCGGACCTTTTCTCCCCCGTTTCGCATGGTTCCCCCATCTTATTTGCAGGTCAACACGCCCTAACTTTCTTCTATTTTCAGCTTGTGAATTTTTTCAACCAAACCCGTAAGTTTCGATTCTTCAATCTCCGCAATATTTTTCCAGGCGGTGGAATGTTCGCCAAATCCCAAATTCCCACAATACCTAGGCCAGCATGCGCCGCAAGGAATCGTCTTTTACGACGAGGTAGTGATAGAGCGTAGCCATGATGTGCAATGTAATCACGCCACACAAAACCCAAGCGAATGGCGTATGTAATTCGCCGAACGCGTGTCCGATTGGAGACCCCTTCGGCACCAGAGACGGCAGCGGAACAAGGTCGAAAAATGTCAACGACCAGCCGCGCACCGAGGCGTTGGCCCAGCCCATCAGCGGGAAGGCGACCAACAACAAGTACAGCAGGGCGTGCGTCGCGCGCGCGCATTTTTGCAATAGCGGAGAGACTGTTTGCAAGGGCGGCGGCGAGGGCTTGATCCAATGCCAAACCAACCGTACCAGAACCAGCAATAGGATCACCGCGCCGATAGAGACGTGCCAACTGATCAATCCAACGGGCAGCGTGCCGCGATGTACACCCGGCATCAACCAACCCACGGCGTACTGAGTCACGAGCAGAATGACGGTTAGCCAATGGAAAATTTTTGTGGGAGCACTGTACGTATTTGTAGTCATATTTCCCCTTTATTTGTTCTTTAAAATTAAAAAACACGGATGAAGTACTAACTTCATCCGTGTTTTAAGTCGCTAGCAACGCGATACTGCAGCGTTCGCTTTAGAACGTATGCCGCATCCCCACAATAAACCCGGAAACGCTCGTGCCCGCATCGGTTGCGCCACCCGAAATGCCATTTGTCCCGATCTGATACGTGGCATTCGCCTGATTGTTGATTTTCACGTAACCGGTGTACAGGGTGGTGCGCTTGGACATCAGATAAGAATAACTAAGCTCATAGATGCTGGCGCCGGTGTTGCTCTGGGTCTGGCCCAAGATCGCTTGATCAATACTGCCGTTACCAGCCTTGCCGTAATAGGCGAAAATCTTACCCACGCCTATCGAGTAGGTGCCCGATGCACCCCAATAATTACGCTTGACGGTGCCGCCAGCATAGTCCGCACTCAGTCGGTCGTATGTCAATCCCACCTTCAGCGGGCCAAAAATTGTACTGGCGGCAATCGTATAGACCTGATCGGACAATCCCGGACCGAACATGGAGCTATCGTGTTGTGTGGCGAATGCGATTTTGTTCGGTCCGGCGGCATAAATAATATTTGCGCCGACAGCATGCGGCACCAGTCCAGGCCCCTGGCCGTTAGGATGCGAGTACATCGCGCTGCCATAAACGCCCCCAAAAACCGGTGTCTCATATTTGACGGAATTGGTCAGGGTGTCGTTCATACTCGGAAGACCGTTATTCGTGCCGGAATTGTCGTGATTGGTGGCGCCGAAGGCAGCGTTGGAGGAATTGTCCAGAAGCGCTTGCGTGTTCAGTATGGTCGTCATGTAGGTCGGCGCATTGCCGACAATCCCTTTGATTTCATCGACCGGGGGATCCATATTGCCAAGCTTGGCGACGCCGTAATTACTGGTGAGTCCGACAAACGTCTCGCGGGCAAACAGCGCGCCGCTACCGGTATTCATACCAACCTTACCCTCAAGTTGAAAGATTGCCGACATGCCGCCGCCCAAGTCTTCCATGCCCAGAAAGCCGATCCGCGACGAATCGCTGTTCTCGCGAGTCACGTTGAGTCCGACACCATTGTGCGTCACCCTGACGTTATCGATGTCCACGTTCGCCACGCCATAAACGATCACACCGGTCGTACCCGTTCGCCCGTCAAAAGTGTCATCGTACCGGTCCGCATGCGCAAGGCCGCTAGCCATACATCCCAGCGCAGCAAGAGATACCCCTGATATTAATTTATTCATTATCATCCCCTTAGTTATTTAACGAACGAAAAGAAAATTGCGCTCCAGGTTTTTCCCAGCGACGCAATTCGCTACTACTACACCCACCAGACATCAATCTTTTGTAATCGTCAGAACGGTAAATTTGTTATCGAAGAATGTATTGGCGTAATAAGGAGATACAGCAGTAAGCACCTTTTTCGTATAGTCGGCGCTTCCCTCCGAGGCGACCGCGTAAATCTTTTTGGTTTTTGCATCGATGGCCATCGTGCGAACGCCGGCGCGTGTACCCATGGCGTCGACCGGTTTGTAGTTATCTACGTCAACCTGTTCGAACACATTCAGAACTGCATTGATGCCGTTCGAGAGGAACACGCGTTTCAGGTCTGGGTCGTACACAACTTCGTCATTGCCGCCGCCGATTTCGCTTTTGTAAATGACCGCGCCGGTAGTGGCGTTCATGACCGCAAAGGTCGGTGGCGTTTCGCCGCGTCCGCGACAGCCCAGAAAGATACGGTCATGCGCTGCATCGAGGGTCAAGCCGGTGGTTTGCCCGCATCCAGGGGTCTTCCAGCTGGCAGTAATCTTCAGGGTGCTTGTATCGAGCCGGAATACCGTGTCGATATCTCTGGCCGTCAGGTAGAAGTTGCCTTTGCCGTCAGCTTCGGCATGTTCCGGCGACTTGGCTGGCACCCGGATTTTTCCCACGATATTAAGCTCTGGTGCTTGCAGCACGATCAAATCCGTGCCGCCCACTTCGCCGCCCATATTGACGACGACGCGTTTCGTCGCGCTATCGTAATGGCTGGTATCGAGGTCCGTACCCAACTTGATCGGTGGCTTCGCCTCAAGCGTCGACAGCTTGAAAGGCGTCACAGTGCCATCTTGATTATTCGAGATGCCAAGATCGAATTCCGGCATCAGGAGCGCGCCGTTCGATCCCGCAGCAGCCGTTCCTTCAATGACTTTTACCACTTTGTTGGTGGTCGTATCGAACACCTGAAGGCCCTCTTTGCGATGGCCGATGAACAAGTGATGGTGCTGCTGATCCAGTGCAACATAATCCCATCCTGAACCTTTGCCCGGGATGGTTGTTGCGTTTTCAACGTGCCAGCCGTCAAAAGCGGCGGCGTTGCCCGCGAGGGTCAATGCGCTCGCAAATGCGAGCGCCGTAAGCGCATATTTTTTGCTCATTTTCATTACTGTCTCCTGAGATTTAGTGCATTTTTTACAGAAAATCGAGGCCATAAGACCCGCATTCATCCGTAGTGCTTTGTTTTTGGTATTGCGTGCATCTGTATCTGCGTTACGTCGTTACGTGAAGCTGTAGCTGTTGTTGTCTATAGGTGACCTCCAAATCAGTCGTGGGAGAAAAAACTCAAAAAGCCGCGGGACGCCATTTCAACAGGCGTTTTTCCAATCGCATCAACAGGTAATCGGCAGCCAATGCCACCACCGCCAATACAATCATTGCCGCAAATACACCGCTGGCGTTAAAGGCGCCTTGTGCCGTCGATATCAGCAAACCGATGCCCTCTTTCGAGCCCAGAAATTCACCGACGACTGCACCGACCAGTGCGAAACCGAAGCTGACATGCAGGCTGGCCAGAATCCAGCTCAGCGCGGATGGAATGACGACCGCCGTGGTTACTTGGCGTCGTGATGCACCGAGAATCTGGGCATTGGCGATCATGTAGCGATCGGCCTCGCGCACGCCCTGGAATGCATTGCCGAACACGACAAAGAACACCATCACGAAAGCTAGCGCGACTTTGGATGCCATGCCCAGGCCCAGCGAGATGACGAAAATCGACCCTAATACCACGCGCGGAATCGAGTTGGCGATCTGGATGTAGATGCTGAAGACGTCGGACAATAATTTATTGCGGCCCAATAAAATTCCGCAGATCACGCCGGCGACCGCGCCCATCAGGAAGCCCAATACCGTTTCTTCCAGGGTCACCAATACTTGTTTCCATAACGGCCCTTGCGACGTGCCGTCAACGATCCAATCGTAAATCTGGGTGACGATTAACGATGGTTGTGAAAAGAAAAACGGATCTATCCATAACAATCTGGCCGATAATTCCCAGCCGCCTAGAACAAAAACCAGAATGGCAATGCGCAGTGCAATGACCATTTGGTAACGTTGCCGGATTTTGCGCTGCGCTATTTGCTCGACGCTGGCCAGGCTTTCGGTACTGAGTGGATAAGGGAGTTCTGCTTGCTTCATGAATATGCCTTGTACTGATAACGATTAATTAATGTGGACTTCTTCGCGCAGATCGGCCCAGATCTTGCGCGAGATATCGATAAATCCTGGTTCATAACGGATCTCGGACGTGATGCGCGGCCGCGGCAGGTCGATCTCGTAGACGCTCTTGAGCGTTGCAGGGCGCGCGGTCAATACGTAGACCTTGTCGGCCAAGGCGATGGCTTCTTCCAGATCATGCGTAACGAACACGACGGAACCGGTCTGCGCTGACCATAGCTGCAGCAGTTCGTCTTGCATCAAGGTGCGGGTCTGCATGTCGAGCGCACTGAAAGGTTCATCCATCAACAAGATTTCGGGACTGTTGATGAAGGTTTGCGCCAGTGCGACGCGCTTGCGCATGCCGCCGGACAATTGGTGCGGATAATGATTGCCGAACTTGTTCAGTCCGACCCGGCCTATCCATTGTTCGGCCAAGGCGTAAGCCTCGTCTTTGGATTTGCCGCGAAACAGCGGCCCCGCAGCAACGTTGTGCATCACACTGCGCCATGGGAATACCGCATCATTCTGAAAGACGAAGCCGATGCGCGGATCGATGCCATCGACAGGCGCACCCATGACGCGTACTTCGCCGAGGGTCGGTTTCAGCAAGCCGGTGATCAGACTCAGCGTGGTCGATTTACCGCAACCGGTTGGTCCCACGATAGCGACAAATTCGCCACGCGCCACGCTCATCGTAAAGTCGCGCAATGCAACTGTGGCTTTGCCGTCCGGGGAAATGAAGCGGCAGGATACGTTGCGCAATTCAATCGCAGGCGTAGCAGGATCAGGGGCAGGAGCAGACGTAGGAGCAGACGTAGAAGCAGAAGCGGAAGCAGCATCGGCATCGGCGGTCCGCGGCAGGACTGCCGCACTGGTCGGGTAAGTACTTGGATTCATGAAATGTCTTTTGATTGAGTGGTCAGGGCCGCCACCGGTGCAGCGGCCTTGGCTGTTTTACTTCGCCATGTCGACGAATTCATTGGTATATGTCTTGGACAGATTGATGCTTTTACCCTTGACGTTAGGATTGGCAGCGGCCAACACCGCCAACACGGTTTCCGCACCGCCGGCCGGCATCCGTCCGTCCGACGAAAACATCGGCAACGAACTGCGCAGTGCTTGCACATACAGTTCCTTGTTGCTGCCGTAATAATCCTTCGGCATTTGCTCGGCGATTTGTTCTGCGGTGTGCGTTTTGATGTATTTCAGCGTCTTGACGAAGGCGTGCGCCAGTTTGGCCGCTTCGGTTTTGTGCGCGCTCAGCCATGGACCTTGCACGTACAGACTAGAGGCCGGATACAAACCGCCCAAGGCCTTCACCGTCCCTTCGACTGTGCGCATATCGACCAATACCGCCGCATCGCCGGTTTTCAGCAATTGCGATATTGTCGGTTCAGTTGTCATGCCGGCATCGATGCGGTTCTGTTTGATCGCGGCGATGAAGGAATTGTCGGCGCCAACCGGCAGCACGGAATACTGATTAGGCAGGATGCCTTGTTTGGCGGCCAGATACTGCGTCAAGAAATTGGTGGATGAACCCAGACCGGTCACGCCCAGTGTCTTGCCTTTGACGTCGGCCATGCTCTTGATGGTGGCGCTGGCCTGCGTCGAAACCATTTCGACTTCGCCCGGCACTTGCCCGAAGATCACCAGCGCCGTGACTTCCTTGCCTTTGCTTTGCAAATCGATCGAGTGATCGTAAAAGCCGACCACCGCTTGCACTGCGCCTGCCAGTAATTCATTTTCTGCATCGACGCCGGCCGGCTGCGACTGTAATTCAACATCCAGGCCCTCATCTTTGAAGTAGCCGAGCTGCTCCGTCAGTTTCGCCGGCAGGTAAATCAATTTAGTAATACCACCGACCATAATGGTGATTTTTGGCGTATCGGCAGCGCTTGCCTGCGCCGATACGACCATTGTTGCTGCAACTAATAGGGTCGGCAGAAATGCATTACTGAAAGAAAATTTCATACGTAAGTCTCCTGATTTTTAATTAGATACGCGCGCCTTGACACGCGTACCATTATTTTTTTGTTGTCTGCGGTACATTGATTGCCTGCCGCATTCTAGAAGGTCGAAACTTACATCCAGCTTTCCAAATCCGGGTATTTCAGGTTGCGGTGCAACATAATTGGACCGGCGCCTAGCGCTTTTGTCTGGGAGTGAGGGGTGATGCGGCGGTTTTGATTGATTGGCGATCTGTTGTCTTCTATCGACAACATTCGCCTGAGAGCCGCGGTATACAGGGCTACCTACAGAGCTACCGGGCGCTTTTCATTTTCTTTATGTCGTAGCGTGCATGTGTTTTTTTAAAGCACTCCGGTAAAATGACTGCTTTACACCCTCATTGGCCATCATGACCTATTGCGTCGCCCTCCGTCTCAACGACGGCCTCGCCTTCCTGTCAGACTCGCGCACCAACGCGGGCGTGGATCAGATTGGCACGTATCGCAAGATGAATGTCTATGAGATTCCCGGCGAACGCGTGATGGTGATGATGACTGCGGGCAACTTATCGATTTCACAATCGATCCGCCAAATCGTCACAGAACACACCAATGCCGAGGGACATAATCTGTGGACCGCGAAAACGATGTACGAAGCGGCGCATCTGCTCGGCGATGCGATCCGGCAGGCGCATGACCGCGATGCGCACGAATTGCACAAATTCGGCATTGATTTCAATATCAGCATCATCTTCGGCGGCCAGATCAAGGGTGAACCCTGCCGTTTGTTCCAAATGTATGCCGCCGGCAATTTCATCGAATCGTATGACGAGAATCTATATTTTCAGATTGGTGAATCCAAATACGGCAAACCGATTCTGGACCGTGTCGTCAGACCGGATACATCACTGGACGAAGCTGCCAAGGCTGCCTTGATTTCCATGGATTCGACACTGCGCTCGAATATCTCGGTCGGCCTGCCGCTGGATTTATTGTTGTATGAAAAAGATAACTTGGCGGTCAGCCACTTTGTGACCATTGACGAGCGCAATCAGTATTTCCAGATGATTCGCAATACCTGGGGCGATCAGTTGAAGCGGGTGTTTGCAAACACCGCCGATCCGATCTGGAATGCTACGCCGGAAATTACCGACAACGTGCTGTCCGGCATCAATCACGACACTGCGCCGGTAAGGGTGCCGCCGCCGCCCGGCCTGCTGCATGAAGATACCCATCCGATGCCGCAGCAGACGCTGGCGCATCAAAAGCGCAATCCAAAACAACACTGATACAACACTGATTACTAAAAAGGCTCGAAGGAAACTTCGAGCCTTAATTTTTTCTATTCGCTTAACTGCAAACCAACTACAAAACAATCGTCTGCGCTTCGCCTTCAGCCCGCGCGCGGATTTCACCGATGCGCGTTACGGTTTCACCGGCGGCTTGCAATTGCGCCAGCGCAGCATCGGCGTTTTCAGCCGCCACGATGACCGTCATCCCGATCCCGCAATTGAATACCCGATGCATTTCGGCATCGGCCACGCCGCCATGTTCCTGCAGCCAGGTGAACAGCGGTGGCATGGCCCATGCATCGCGATGCAATACGGCAGTCAGATGCGGCTGCAGCACGCGCGGCACGTTTTCAAGCAGCCCGCCGCCGGTGATATGCACCATGCCTTTGACTTCCATGCTTTCCATCAGCGCCAGCAAGGGCTTGACGTAGATGCGGGTGGGCTGCATCAGCACATCGGCCAGCTTGCGGCCATGGAAATCCGCATTCAGGTCCGGTTTTGCCACTTCCAGAATTTTGCGCACCAGCGAATAACCGTTCGAATGCGCGCCGGAGGAAGCCAGCCCCAGTACCACGTCGCCCGGCTTGATTTTGCTGCCATCGATGATTTTCGCTTTTTCCACCGCGCCGACGGCAAAGCCGGCCAGATCGTATTCACCATCGGGATACATGCTCGGCATTTCCGCCGTTTCGCCGCCGATCAGCGCACAGCCGGCTTGTTCGCAACCGTTCGCAATCCCTTTGACGACATCGGTGGCATTCGCCACATCCAGTTTGCCGCAAGCGAAGTAATCGATAAAGTACAG
>DATMOE010000491.1:0-5950 GCA_035568435.1 Herbaspirillum sp.
TGACAACTTGCGCCACGAATTCATGACGATACAGACCGCCTTCGACCACCAGACCAGCCGCCACGACGGCATCGTATTGCCCGCTCTGGGCCAGCAATTTGGCGTGCAATGGAATTTCAAATGCGCCGGCGACTTCAAAGCAGGCAATATCGGCGTCGGCAAAACCTAAACGCTTCATTTCGGCTAAAAAAGAATCGCGGCACTGATCGACGATCTCGCGGTGCCAGCAGGATTGAACAAAGGCGATGCGCCGATGCGGGGGTGTGATTTGATGCTGAACCATTCTTGAAGACTCCTATTTATAAGCAAATAAATAGGGCGCACGGGACTGCGATAGAACACCTCGGTGAAACCGGAATGCCATCATGCAAATATCCCGTTCTCTTTCATCCGGACTATGACCGTCGGCCCCGGAATCACACCGGGTCTGCTGACCTTGCCCTGAGGCAAGCGCTCGCGGGCTAGGCCATTACATTTGCGCCATTACCGCCGGTGGGGAATTTCGCCCCGCCCTGAGAACGTTGCGGTCTTGGCGACCACAGCGCGGAATATAGCATGCAGCGCGCATTGTTGTTTGCGATGGGCGATTTGCAATCCGTCCACACCGGAAAAGCACGTTTTTCGATGGCAGTGCGCGCCGACGAATTCCGGCATAATTGCGTCTATCGTCAGAAAATGCCCCCTACTCTTCACCGCCCCAGGAACCGATGCCCAAGCATATTGATACCCGACTGCTGCACGCAGGCGCACCGCGCTTTCACGAAAAGACCGCGCCCGTCAATACACCGGTAGTGCGTACCAGCACCGTGCGATTTGAAAGCACCGAGGCCTATGAAGAAATCTATCGGCGCCGCGCCAAAGGCGAATCTATTCCTACCTATGGCCGCCAGGGCATGGAGACGCATCGCGCGCTGGAAGAAGCCATCGGCTTGCTCGAAGGCGGTCGTCATACGCTGTTGACGCCATCGGGACTCTCGGCAATTTCATTGACCTTCCTGGCGCTGCTGGCGCCGGGCGATCACGTCTTGGTGGCCGACAATGTCTACGGCCCGGTACGCCGCCTGCACAAAAATCTGCTGGCCCGCATGGGCATCGGCTTCACGTATTTTTCGGCCGGCAAGGACGATCTCGAAGCCTTGATTCAAGCCAATACCAAGATGATTTATGCCGAATCGCCCGGCTCGCTGCTCTACGAAATATTGGATATGCCGCACATCGCGGCCATTGCAAAACGTCACAATCTGATCGTGGCCACCGACAATACCTGGGGCTCCGGTTATCTGTACCGCCCGCTGACGCTGGGCGCCGATATCTCCGTCATCGCATCGACCAAATACATATCGGGCCATTCGGATGTCATGCAGGGCGCGGTGATTGTCAACGATCCGACGCTGGCCAAGAAAATCGATGCCACGCATGAAAGTATCGGTTTTGCCATCAGCGCCGATGATGCTTATCTGGCCTTGCGCGGCGTGCGGACCATGCCGGTGCGGCTGGCGCAACATCAGCGCAATGCATTGCAGGTCGCGCAATTCCTGGAGCAGCACGCCGCTGTGCGCAAAGTATTTCATCCGGCGTTGCCGTCGGATGCCGGGCATGCCATCTGGCAGCGCGATTTTTCCGGCGCTAACGGTTTGGTCTCATTTGAATTCAAGCAGCCGGATGTGAACGCCGCACGCGCGTTTGTCGACGCGCTCCAGTTTTTTAGCATCGGCGCTTCATGGGGCGGCTATGAAAGCCTGGTGCAAATCATGGAGCCGGCGTACCTGGCCCAGCAATCCTACTGGACCGGCAGCAATCCGGCTGTGCGCTTGCATATCGGGCTGGAATCGGCGCAGGATTTGATCGACGACTTGCAACAGGCGTTTGAAATTGCCGCTAAATCCACTTCCCCCGCCACAGCGATAGCCAAAGATAATTAAAAATTACTTTCAAGTAAGTAATTAACTATCACCTCAATGCAAACAATCAATTTCCCAAATTAATTGTCAATCCCTATCATTCACTCCATCGCAATTGATTTAACAAATGAATCAAAAGATGAAGCAAGCGATTCGTCATATTGAATCTTCTTGCGTCTTCTTTAATTTTCTTTTTTCTTTACCCTAATTTCTGAGGAGAAATACCATGGCAACCCAAGACAACGGCATCAAATCGGTCACTATTGAAAACCTGGAAGCAGCCTTCGCCGGTGAATCGATGGCGCATATCAAGTATCGCTATTTCGCCAAGCTGGCGCGTGAAGCAGGCGCCCTCGACGTCGCCAAGATCTTTGAAGAAACCGCCGACCAGGAAGTCATGCATGCGTTCGGCCATCTGGATCTGTTGTATCCAAAAGCCAAAATGACACCGGCCAAATCGCTGGCAATCGCGATCGAAGGCGAAACCTACGAATACACCGAGATGTATCCGAAGTTCCGTCATCTGGCGGTTGAAGAAGGCAATCACGCCGCTGTCGCCGAATACGATGAACAGATCGCCGAATCGAAAGAACATGCAGCCGCCTTCAAGCTGACGCTGGAAAAAGCAGCGAAACGGTTTGCCGCGCTGGCCAAGGTGGAAGAGCGTCACGCTAACCACTATCAGGCTGCGTTAAATGCACTGAATGCTGCATAATTCGCGGCTTAACTTTTACGCTTAATAAATTTTTAATCCCCCTACAGGAAGGCAAAAATCATGAATCAATATCAATGTATCGTTTGCGGTTTCATCTATGACGAAGCAATCGGCATGCCGGAAGAAGGCATCCCGGCCGGCACCCGCTGGGCAGACATTCCAGAAGACTGGGAATGCCCTGACTGCGGCGTCGCCAAAGCCGATTTCGACATGGTGCAACTCTAAAATTTGATTGTAAATTTTCCTCAGGCTTTCATGAAACCCATCATCATCGTCGGCGCCGGGATGGCCGCCTATACCATTGCGCGCGAATTGCGCAAACTGGATAAAGCCATCCCGCTGCTGATCATCACTGCCGACAACGGCGGCTTTTATTCGAAGCCCATGCTGTCGAACGCGTTTGCGCAGAAAAAACTTGCCGCGCAATTGATCACGCAAAGCGCGGTTCAAATGGCGGAGCAACTGAACGCAAACATCATGACCGGCATGCGCGTCGAGAACATCGATATCGCCGCCAAAAAAGTGGTGACCGGCGCCGGCGCATTCGACTATGAAAAGCTGGTGCTGGCAGTCGGCGCGCAGGCAATTCGCCTGCAAATCGCCGGCGATGCTGCGCAAGAGGTTTTGTCCGTCAATCACATCGAGGACTATGCAACCTTTCGCGCCAGCCTGTTGCCGGAGCAGCGCGACGCCGCGCGTGTCGCCATTCTCGGCGCTGGGCTGATCGGGTGTGAATTTGCCGACGATCTATCGGCGCACGGCCATGCCGTGACGCTGATCGATCCGAATCCATTACCGCTGGCAGCGCTGGCCGCACCTGTTTTATCGCAAGGCTTGCATGCCGCCTTGAGCGCACGCGGCATCGATCTGCGGCTCGGCACCACGGCGGCCAGTATCGATCGCGACGGTGCTGCGTTGCGCATCACTCTGGCCAATGGCGAAGCGGTTGCTGCGGATGTGGTCTTGTCGGCGGTGGGCTTGCGTCCCGACTTGCGTCTGGCGCAGGCAGCGCAATTGAAAACGGATCGCGGCATCATGATCGATGCTTTCGGCAAAACCAGCGCCGAGGATATTTATGCCTTGGGCGATTGCGCCGAATACAGTCTCGACAACGAAGGCCGCAGCAGCCCCTTGCCGTATATTGCACCGCTGATGAGCGCCGCGCGCGCGATTGCAAAAACGCTGCTGGGCGAAGCCACGCCGATCGACATGAAAGACGCACCGGTGATCGTCAAAACACCTAGTTATCCGTTGGCATTAGTGCCGCCGCCGCGGCACGCGATCGCCAACGGCCGCTGGGAAACGCAACTGGACGACGAACGCACGATTGCGCACTTTATCGACGGCGACGGCAAGCTGGCCGGCTTCGGCATCGCACCGCACGAAGCCAAAACGCGCCAGGCTTTACTGTCCGCGCTGGGTTCCAGCATTTAAAGCAGGAACAAAAAAGCCTCCGGCACTTATAAATGCCGGAGGCCTGGCGAAACACGCGACGACCAGCATCGCGCAAGGTAGTAATCAATTTCTTTCAATTACTTGGTTGTTGTGCTTTTTCCGGCAGATGCGCTGGTGTCGGTCTTAACGACAGGTGTTCCAGCTTTTTCTTTCTTGACTGCTTTCTTGACCTTGGCCTTCTTCACCATGGTTTTTGTCTTTTCGGAAGTTGCAGCAGCATCCGACTTGGCATCTGTTTTTGCAACGGCAGCAGCAGGTGTTGCGGCCGATTTAGCTGGCGCAGCAGGCGTTTGGGCGTAAGCAGATACAGCAAACAGGCCAGCGATCAAAGCAGCGATTAACTTGTTCATTTTGTTTCCTTTACGTTGTTGTAATTGGCGGGCATCACGCCCCTGTGCTACAGGACTAAAAACGAAGGCGGAGCGCTTATCGTTGACGTTCATTACACACCGTTACACATCGGATAAATCTTTAACCGTAATGGGAATAGCGAGATTTCGTTGATCTGAGCGCAATACTGAGGATTCAACAAATGCGCGATTTAAACACTTCCCTTTATAAAATAGCGCTGCTATAATCTCGTTTTTCGCGGCTGTAGCTCAGCTGGATAGAGTACTTGGCTACGAACCAAGGGGTCGTGGGTTCGATTCCTGCCAGCCGCACCAGACATATAAAGGGTCCATCGCAAGATGGGCCCTTTTGTCTTTTCTGTCTATGAAAGAGACAGGTATTACCGTATTGCTACTGCTTTGAATTTGACGGGTCAGCGCTGAGAACGCTGACCCGTTTTTCTTTTTTCTGCATGACTTTTTGCCTAACTTTTCCCGGCGCTACCCATTCACAATGCCTGCTGCTCCAGTCCCTGGATTGCCGCATTCATTGCGCAGTGATTTCCAGCACAGCCAGCAGCGGCCGCAGATGGTCGGCATGCGCCTGCCAGCGGCCCTTCGAGGTTTTATAAATCGGTTGGCGCACCTGATTGACGCTGGCGGTGCGTACCACGCGGCGGGTTTGATGGAAATTCAGGCAGGCGTCGTCCCAGGGCAAGCCGATGAAATCGATCAGGCGTTTCGCTTCGCCTTCCAGATCGTCGACTACCGATTCGTAATCGACCTCGATGAAGCATTGCGCCGGCAACACCGTGCGCCAATGCGCCATCAGCGTTTGATAATCGCGGTGGAATTGCCCCAGCTCGGCCTGATCGTAGCTGAACAACTGCTCGCCGGCGAACTGCTTGCTGTAGCAAGACAGGCAGGTATCGACCGGATCGCGCCGGCAATGGATGATGCGCGCGCCGGACAGGATCAGCGGAATCAATCCGGCGTAGAAAAAGTTGGCCGGCATCTTATCGACCAGATGCGCTTTGCCGTTTGCCAGCGGCGCGATGCGGGCCAGATAGTCGCTGCCGATCCGGCTCAGATCGTCGGCCGACCAATTACCGATGCTGCCGGGAAAAGTGCCTGCCTTTTCAATCGCCAGACTAAGCGCACTCAATTCACCTGCGCCATGCACCTGCGGATGGGAGGCCAGGATTTGTTCCACCAGCGTGGTGCCGGAACGCGGCATGCCGATGATGAACACCGGCAAATCGGACTGCGCGCCCGCTGTCTGGTATTTCGCCATCAGCTCGGGCGTGAAGGCGGTGGCGATGCGATTAAACCATTGCCCGGTAGCGGCGGCATCGTAGCTAAAGGTAGAGCGCTTGAGGCGATTGCCGGTATCCAGATGATGAAAGGCGCGTGCCGAATCGCGGCTATCGAGATACGCCTTGCCGAGCGCAAAATGCGCCGCTAGCCGGTCTGCCAGCAGCAGCCCGTCCGCTTGTTGCGCCAGCCCGGCTTCCATGGCGGCAATGTCCGGGTCGCCAGCCTTGAAGGTC
>DATMOE010000492.1:0-2360 GCA_035568435.1 Herbaspirillum sp.
GCCATCGATGAGGCGCATTGCGTATCGCAGTGGGGCCACGATTTCCGTCCCGAATACATCAAACTCTCCGTACTGCACGAACGTTTCCCGCATGTGCCGCGTATTGCGTTGACGGCGACCGCAGATCAGCAAACGCGAGAAGAAATCATCCGGCGCTTACAGCTTGAACAAGCGCAGCAATTCGTCGCCTCCTTCGACCGTCCCAATATCCGCTACCAGATTGTCGAAAAGGCCAACGGCCGCAAACAGCTACTCGATTTTATTCAGGGGGCGCATAACGGCGACGCCGGTATCGTGTATTGCCTGTCCCGCAAAAAGGTGGAAGAAACGGCGGAATTCCTGGCCGAGAACGGCATCGCCGCCTTGCCTTATCACGCCGGCATGGACTATCGGAAACGGACCGACAATCAAGCGCGTTTCCTGCGCGAGGAAAGCGTGGTGATGGTTGCCACGATTGCGTTCGGCATGGGTATCGATAAGCCTGATGTGCGTTTCGTCGCGCATCTGGATCTGCCCAAGAGCATTGAAGGCTATTACCAGGAAACCGGCCGCGCCGGCCGCGATGGCGGCCCGGCCAACGCTTGGATGGCTTACGGTCTGCAGGATGTGGTGCAACAACGCCGCATGATTGAAGAGTCCGAGGCCGATGAAACCTTCAAGCGCGTGCTGGGCGTCAAGCTCGATGCGATGCTGGGTTTGTGCGAAACCTTGCATTGCCGGCGCATGCGCTTGCTGGAATATTTCGGCCAGAGCGCAGCGCCTTGCGGCAATTGCGATACCTGCCTGGCACCGCCGGTTTCCTTCGATGCGACGGTAATGGTGCAGAAATTATTGTCGACCGTGTACCGGGTCGGGCAGCGCTTCGGCGCCGGTCATGTACTTGATGTGCTGCGCGGGATCGATTCGGAAAAGGTCAAGCAATGGCGTCACGAGGAACTCTCTACGTTCGGCATCGGCAGCGCCGGCAGCGAAGCGGAGTGGCGGGCGATTCTGCGGCAAGTCATTGCGCTGGGGCTGCTGGTGGTCGATTACGATTCCTATAACGCCTTGAAACTGACCGACGCCGCACGGCCCGTGCTGACCGGCGGGCAGCAGGTGCAGTTGCGGCAATACCAGAAGCCGGTCAAAACGGCGCGGGTGTCAAAATCCAAAGGGTTTGTCGAATCCGGCCTTTCGCCAACCGAACAACTTATCTTCGAGAAGTTGCGTTGGTGGCGGGTCGAGACCGCCCGCAAGCACAACGTGCCTGCCTATGTCATCTTCCACGACGCAACCATGCGCGAAATCGCCAGGGCGCAGCCGGCATCGTTGGACGATCTGCGCGGCGTGAGCGGCGTGGGCGAGAAGAAATTGGAAACCTATGGCGATGAAATCATCGCGTTGATTGCTGAATTTACTTAGGGCGCTGAATGTGGAGAATTACCTGATCGCTCCATTTAGATATAACGTTGGTTTTCCGTATAGCCAACGATTCCAGTTTTACCCGCCCGGTAAGACCATATACAAATCAGCCCCGAGTTTTCCTGAAATTTTCTTGCGCGGATAATAGAATCGCCGCGAACACCGCATGAAATTTGGTCGTGGCTTTTGTCAGGGCCTCAGTTGCTCAAATCATTTCGGTAAATTTCGCAGTGCGTTGTCTTAGTGAACGAACTCGTCCGAAAGATCAAATGCCGAGTGTGTTATACTGCACGCAGTTCATTAATTACAAAACGTTATCCATAACGTGAGCAGTAAACAGACAGTCCATATTGAAGCCTTAAAGGCACCGTACAAATAGCACGGGTTTTTATATTTAGTAGCACATGACACTACGCAGATAGCATGGGTCATCGATGGAATTGATTGTAGTGAATTAAAAGCTCGCCTCGGCGAGCTTTTTGCATATTGGGGTTCGCTGTGGAATGATGAGCCGAATAAGGCCATACACAAGACCGCAGCGCCATAGGAATCCACGTCCTTTAGGGCGGGGAGGATGTCAAACCGCACGTTTCTCGAACACCAGATCCCACACGCCATGGCCCAGGCGCAGGCCGCGATTTTCGAATTTGGTCACTGGACGATAGGCCGGGCGAGGCGCATAGCCATCGGCGCTATTGCGCAAGGCCGGTTCACCGCTGAGCACTTCCAGCATCTGAACGGCATACTCTTCCCAATCCGTTGCACAGTGCAGATAAGCACCGGGCGCCAATCTCGACGCGAGCAGGCTCACCAGCGGAGCTTGAATCAGACGGCGTTTATTGTGACGCGCCTTATGCCAGGGATCGGGGAAGAATACGTGCACGCCGGCTAATGAGGCGGGCGCAATCATATGCGTCAACACTTCTACGGCATCGTGTTGAATGATGCGCAGATTTTCC
>DATMOE010000493.1:0-5666 GCA_035568435.1 Herbaspirillum sp.
ATAGTCCTCGCACCACGAAGGGCGTCGCGCTCAGTGCGGCCATCGTCAGTCAATTGCAAGCTTATAACTGGCCAGGCAATGTACGCGAATTGGAGAACATGGTTGAGCGCGCATTGATACTCGCTGGAACGGGTCCGCTCAGGTCAGAGCACTTCCCGGTTAATGTGGATAAGGTGCGTGATGGGCGGCCGGAGAATGCTGTTTCCAAGGGGTCGCTGGTGCCGGCGGTCGAAGCATTTGAAGCCGATATGATCGAACATGCTTTGGCGGCGGCTGAGGGAAGCAAGCCCAAGGCGGCCGCTTTGCTCGATATCAGCGAGCGCACCCTGTGGTACAAGCTGAAAAAATATTGGCCCAAGGAAAATGAAAAGAAGGAAGACGAAAAAAAGGAAGACGAAAAAATATAGGCGCACGCAGCGCCTATATTTAAATCTCAAAACGCCCTGAAATTTCTAGGGCAGCATGCGCCGCAAGGTCTCGTCTTTTACGATGATGTGGTGGTAGAGCGCACCCATGACATGCAATGCAACCACTGCCAGCAACACCCAGGTGAATGGCGAATGCAATTCGCCGAATGCGTGCAGGAGCGAAGTTTTGCTATCCGGCGCCAGAGATGGCAGCGGAATGAGGCCGAAAAGTGTCAACGGCAAGTTGTGCGCCGATGCGTTGACCCAACCCATCAGAGGGAAGGCGACCAGCAATAAGTACAGCAAGAAGTGCGTCGCGCGCGCGACGTTTTGCAATAGTGGAGAGACTGTTTGCAAAGGTGGCGGTGAGGGCTTGATCCAACGCCAAACCAACCGTATCACAACCAGCAATATGATCGCCGTGCCAATCGAGAGGTGCCAACCGACCAATCCTTCGGTCGGCATGTTGCGATGGACATCCGGCATCAACCAACCCACGGCGTATTGGATCACCAGCAGAGTGACGGTTAGCCAATGTAAGAGTTTTGTAGGTCCACTGTAATTATTTGTAGTCATATGCTGTATTTAATTTTTTTGAAAGTTAAGAGAGCAGGGATGAGACGCTGACTATATTTAGAACCAATTCCACACTTTTTATACCCATTTGTGAAATGGATTCCAGTCCCCATGGCAGTGCGTTTTGGATTTTACATTCATCGCGACAATAGCGGCGAATTTTCGTGTACGTAGGGGTTTTTGGCGCCCTCCGTTAACTCAGAATTATTCTCAATCGGATTAGCAATAACTTCAATAGCCTATCAATCTGGCATTTTGTAAAATGCGGCCATGGGCGGGATGTGCAAAACTTTAATTTATTCTGGTTGAAAAAAATGACTAAACGGCATCATGAGAAACATCGTATCGAGCATATCGGCTGGCTTCGTGCTGCGGTTCTGGGGGCCAATGACGGTATTGTCTCGACTGCCAGCCTGCTAGTAGGCGTCGTGGCGGCACATGCGGATCACCGGACGATTTTACTGACCGGTATCGCAGGGCTTGTCGCCGGCGCAATGTCCATGGCGACGGGCGAATATGTTTCGGTGCACTCTCAATCAGACACAGAACGCGCTGCGTTAGCGGAAGAAAGCGCCGAGATCGAAGAAGATTTCCATGGCGAGCATCGCGAACTGACGGCGATATATATGCGCCGCGGACTGGGTTTTCAGCTCGCCGGAGAGGTCGCCTCAGAATTGATGGCGCACGATGCCTTAGGTGCGCATGCGCGCGACGAACTTGGCATTTCCGATACGAATACAGCACGGCCGATCCAGGCAGCGTTGGCATCGGCAAGCAGCTTTTCGGCAGGCGCGATCGTGCCATTAGCCGTGGCCGTGCTTGCACCGGCGTCCAACCTGTTATTGATGATTGCCGGGACCGCCTTGCTATCGCTGGCTATTTTGGGATGGCTGTCAGCCAAAACCGGCGGCGCCAATGTTATTCCCGCCGTGGTGCGCGTCACGTTTTGGAGTGCGCTTGCAATGGCCGTGACTTCCGGGGTCGGCTTATTGTTTGGCGGCCATGTCTGATCGATTTTCGCTAATCAGCTTGCTTAGCTTCTTCAAAGCGGCGCGCCAGCTCCTGGCGTAATTGTTTGCGCAGGATGGCGCCGTCGAAACGGCGTTGTTCCTCGGCGTTGGCAGGTTTGAGCGGCGGCACCGCTATCGGGCGGCGATCGTCGTCCACCGCAACCATCGTAAAAAAACAACTGTTGACGTGGCGTACCGTTTGGGTGCGGATATCCTCGGCGATCACCTTGATGCCGATTTCCATCGATGAGGTGCCGGTGTGATTGACGCTGGCGAGGAAGCTGACCAGTTCACCCACATAGATCGGCTGGCGAAAGGTCACCTGGTCCACGCTGAGGGTTACCACGTATTGCGCAGCGTAGCGGCTGCCGCAGGCGTAGGCCACTTGGTCGAGCAGCTTGAGAATCGCACCGCCGTGCACATTACCGGAAAAGTTTGCCATATCTGGCGACATCAGCACCGTCATTGTGAGCTGGTGAGAGGGGATGTTCATAGGCGGTGTTTCTCTTATCGTTAAGCGTTCGGAAAAATGGAGCGCCTATCCTATATGGAAAACCTCAGCTACGCATGCGTGCGTTCATGTCCGCTCTGCTGTGCAATGTTTCCACCACATGACCTTCCGGGTCGACCGTCTCCAGATGCACATCGAATCCCCACAGGCGCACGATATGCTTGAGGACTTCGTCGGTATGCTGGTTCAGCGGCCGCCGCTGGAATTGCGGGTGGCGCAAGGTGAGGGCGCGGTCGCCGGCCATATTGACCGACCAGACTTGGATGTCCGGCTCGCGGCTGCCGGGATTGTATTGTTCGGTCAGTTGCGCACGAATATAACGGTAACCGTCGTCATTATGGATCGCTGAAATGGTCAGCTTGTCGCTCCTATCGTCGTCCAAGACCGAAAAGAAATGGAAATCGCGGATCAGTTTCGGCGACAGATACTGGGCGATGAAGCTTTCGTCCTTGAAATTGCGCATGGCAAAGTCCAGCGTCTGACGCCAAGGGCTGCCGGCGATATCGGGAAACCATTGATGATCCTCGGCGGTCGGCGCTTCGCAGATGCGCCGAATGTCGCACATCATCGCAAAGCCGAGCGCATACGGATTGATGCCGCCGAAATATTTGCTCGTCACTGGCGGCTGGTAGACCACGTTGGTATGGCTTTGCAAGAATTCCATCATGAAGCCGTCGCCAACGACGCCTTCGTCGTAAAGCTGGTTCAGGATCGTGTAATGCCAGAAAGTGGCCCAGCCTTCGTTCATGACCTGGGTTTGGCGCTGCGGATAAAAATATTGGGAAATTTTGCGCGTAATGCGCACGATTTCGCGTTGCCAAGGCGTCAGCAGCGGCGCCGATTTTTCGATGAAGTAAAGCAGGTTTTCTTGCGGCTCGGGGGGGAAGCGCTCGTGCTGCTGCAGCGTGACTTCGGCCTCGGCGTCGCGGTAGGGCAGGGTGCGCCATAAATCGTTGACCTGCGATTGCAGATAGATTTCGCGTTCCCGCTGACGCGCGGTTTCTTCCGGCAGCGAGATTTTGGTGGGGCGCTTGTAGCGGTCGACACCGTAATTCTGTAGTGCGTGGCAAGAGTCGAGCAACAATTCGACGGTTTCGACCCCGTAACGGCGCTCGCAATCGGCGATATAGTTTTTGGCAAACAGCATGTAATCGATGATCGCTTCGGCATCGGTCCAGGTACGGAACAGGTAATTGCCCTTGAAGAAAGAATTGTGTCCGTACGAGGCGTGGGCGATCACCAAGGCCTGCATGGTCAGGCTGTTTTCTTCCATCAGATAGGCGATGCATGGATTGGAATTAATCACCATTTCGTAAGCCAGCCCCATCTGACCGCGCTTGTAGCTTTTTTCGGTAGACAGGAAATGCTTGCCAAACGACCAGTGGTTGTAAGACACCGGCATGCCCGTGGACGCATAGGCGTCGATCATCTGCTCGGCGCTGATGATTTCGAGCTGATTTGGATAAGTGTCGAGCCCGAATTTCTCGGCCACGCGCCGGATCTCCGTATGCGCCTGCTCAATCAGTTTGAAGGTCCATTCCGACTGGTCCGGCAGACGCGTCGGTGCCGCCGGCGGGTTAAGTTGCTGCTGCGGCTGCGATGGACTCTGCAGATGGGTGTGGCTGTTCATGGCGGCCCCCTATTTCGGTTGTTTCTTGAACAGTTCGCGAAACACCGGGTAAATATCGGCAAGCGAGGTGATTTTCTGCATCGCGAAATGCGCGTGATGCTCGTGAATCTTCTGATATTCCTGCCACAGATTTTGCGGTTCGCCCTCGGTGATCTCGACATAGGCGTAGTACTGCACTGCGCGCATGATGCTGTCGATCATCAATTGGCGGCATACCGGCGAATCGTTTTCCCAGTTGTCGCCGTCCGAGGCTTGCGCCACATAACTATTCCAGTCGCCTGAGGGATAGCGCTCTTGCATCACCTTCATCAGCAAGTGCAATGCCGATGAAACCACGGTCCCGCCGGATTCGCGCGAAGTGAAAAATTCTTGTTCATCGACTTCGGTGGCGGCGGTGTGATGGCGGATAAACACGACTTCGATCTTGTCGTAAGCACGTGTCAGGAACATGTACAGAAGTACGAAAAAGCGCTTGGCGATTTCTTTTTTGGCCTCGTCCATCGAGCCGGAAACATCCAGGATGCAAAACATCACAGCCTGGCTCGATGGCTTCGGCACTTTGATGCGGTTGGTATAACGCAGATCGAAGGGATCGATGAAGGGTATCGCGCTGAGCCGTGCACGCAAATGGTGAATTTCGGCTTTTAGTTTGACCACGCGTGGATCGTTTTCCTTCGCCGTCTGCAGCAAGTCAGCCAGCTCCTGCTCGGCGGCAATGAGTCGTTTGCGCGCGCCGCCGCCCATCGCAATGCGCCGTCCCAGCGCCCCGCGCACGGAGCGCAGCACATGAATATTGGAGGTGGTGCCGGACATGTTGTAGCCGGCCCGTTGATGCTTGTAGGTGGGCGTGACGGTCAACTGCGTCTTGACCATATTGGGCAATTCCAGGTCTTCAAAAACATAGTTCAGGAATTCTTCTCGCGTCAGTTCAAACGCGAAATCGTCTTCCGAAGTCTGCTCGTCGTTGCTGGCTTTGTTACCGCCGCCACTACCGCCGCCGCTGGGGCGTTGCACCTGATCGCCTTTAAGATATTCCGTATTACCGGGGAAAACCTGTTCGCGCACGCCGCCGAGAGCGTGTCCGAAGCTGGGCTCATTGGTGTCTTTGACGGGGATCGAAATATGTTCGCCGCTTTCGATATCGGTAATCGAACGGTTTTTGACAGCGCGATCCACCGCCTCCTTGATTTGAGCCTTATGGCGCTGCAAAAAGCGCTTACGGTTGATCGCGGATTTATTCTTGCCCTGAATGCGACGATCGATGAGATGAGACAAGTCAACTCCTGCCAGTGTTCAGAGCGGCGCCGCAAACGCGACGCCATTCTGTCGTTACACAAACGCATGCTGCTTTTCTTACTCACTGCCTGCGGCGCATGGTGTCGCCTCACGACGACTTGCGCACCCGTAAATACCATTCGCACAACAACCGCACCTGCTTGGCCGTGTAGCCCTTTTCCACCATGCGGGCGACGAATTCCTGATGCTTGTGGGCGTCGTCCGCACTCGCTTTTGCATTGAAAGAGATGACCGGT
>DATMOE010000494.1:0-9301 GCA_035568435.1 Herbaspirillum sp.
AATGGCTTGAAGGCCGTATCATGACGCGCATCGCGCGCCACGAAAGCAGCGTGGACTTCCGGCCCCACTTCGAAACGCTGCGGCCCGATCGCCGGCCCCAGCCACGCGGTGATACGGTCGGCGCCCTCGGCCCGCATCGCCTGGACGGTATTTTCCAGAACGCCATTGAGCAAGCCGCGCCAGCCGGCATGCGCCGCCCCCACCACACGCCCCATTGCGTCGCATAGCAATACCGGCAGGCAATCCGCCGTCAGTACAGCGCAGACAGCACCGGCGCCTACCGCGATACTGGCGTCGGCATTCTCGGCCGTCGTCACAGCGGCGGCATTGACTACTCTTGTGCCGTGCACCTGCGTCAGCCAGGCCGGCAGCGTGGGCAGCACCGCTTGCAACAAAGCGCGATTTTCCCTGACCGACTCGATGGCGTCCCCGACATGCACACCGAGGTTCAAGCCGCCGCCGTTGCTGCCGTCATCATAAGCGCCGCGACTCACACCGCCGCTGCGTAACGTCGTCAGAGCGGCGACGCCTGCCGGCAGATCCGGCCAATCCGGCCGTAACGATGGCAATGATTGCAGTGTCGGCATTAGATATTCATCGCATTGACCGCCGCGATATCGATCCCGGCGCGGCCGATCAGCCCGGCAAAGTCAGGCGGCAAATCGACCATCCATTCGCATGGCTCGCCACTCTCTGGATGCACCAGCCCCAGCCTGCAAGCGTGCAAGGCCTGACGTCCAAATACGGTCATCAGATGCGCCTTGCCATACAAGGCATCGCCCACCAAGGCAAAACCCATCGATTGCATATGCACGCGAATCTGATGGGTGCGTCCGGTTTCCAGGCGGCAACGCATCAGGCTGACCGGCTTGCCATCGATCAGGCCGGTCGCCAGACGTTCGTAATGGGTAATTGCCGGCTTGGCGCTGAGACTTTCCGAGACCGCCATCTTGATGCGATCACGCGCATGGCGCGCCATTGCCGCATCGACCGTACCATTCAACTGCGGTGTGCCCCAGACCATGGCCAGATACTGGCGTTTAACAGTGCGCGCCTGTAATTGGCGCACCAGATCGGTATGCGCAGTCAGCGACTTCGCCACCACCATCAGACCGCTGGTATCTTTATCCAGACGATGGACGATGCCGGCGCGCGGCACCCCTGCCAGCGGCGGATAGTGGTGCAGCAATCCGTTGAGCAAGGTGCCCGACCAATTGCCGGCCGCCGGATGCACCACCAGGCCGGCCGGCTTGTGGATCACGATGATCGCCGCATCTTCGTGGACGATATCGAGCGCCATCGCTTCCGGCTTGAACGCCTCATCTTCGGGCGCCGCCTGCGGCGCAATCACGATCGTCTCGTCGCCGAACACCGTCATTTTGGCGCGGGCGACCACCCCGTCCACCGATACATGACCGCCTTCTATCCACTGCTGCATACGGCTGCGCGAATATTGCGTTACCAGAGACGACAACACTTTATCGAGGCGAATGCCACAGGCAGCAGGTGTTAAATGCAGGGTAATCGAGGCCAATTCCGGTGTGCCGGCATGCATACCGTCCAGCGCATCGTCGCCATCGTCCTCACCGGCCAAATCGGTATTCAACAGGTTTTTCGCCAAACTCGGCGTAGTTTGTGACATCAGTGCAAGTCCCATCAGCTATAATCAATCAATTCGAATTCCCTATCCGTATAACTTTGTCAAAAGTCATGCCTAAATATTTTTCAAAACTTCTCATCCTCGCATTTGTATTTTCCCTCTCGGCATGCGGCCTGTTGCCGGATAAGATCGATGAGACCGCAAACTGGTCAGCGGCCCGATTATACTCGGAGGCCAAGGATGAAATGGACCAAGGTGGCTTCGACAAGGCAATCGATTATTATCAGAAGCTCGACTCGCGCTATCCATCCGGCACTTATGCGCAACAGGCGCAAATGAATATAGCCTACGCGTATTATCGGCAAGCCGATCAGACACAGGCCATTGCCGCCATCGAACGCTTCATCAAGCTGCATCCGAATCATCCTAATGTCGACTACATGTATTACCTACGCGGACTCGTCTATTTCAACGACAAGACCAGTATTTTCGACTCCCTGACGAAAGAAGACCCCTCCGAGCGCGACCCAAAATCGGTGCGCGATGCGTTTGACTCGTTCAAGCTGCTGGCCACGAAGTTTCCCGACAGCTCCTATACGCCGGACGCGATCGCCCGTATGAAATATCTGGTTAATTCCATGGCGCAATACGACGTGCACGTCGCAGAATATTATTATCGCCGCGGCGCTTATCTTGCCGCTGCCGCGCGCGCGCAAGCAGCAATTAAAGACTATCCACAAGCGCCTGCGAACGAAGAAGCGCTATTCATACTGATGAATTCCTATGGCGCGCTAGGGCAGATCCAATTGCACGACGATACTGCCCGAATCTTCAAGATCAATTACCCGAACAGCACCTACCCTTCCGGCGGCCCGGTAAAGAAAACCCCGTGGTGGAAAATCTGGTAAACATTACCTGACCATTGCCCGACTTGTACTTGCCTCGCCGCATTGGCGAGCATGTAAGAGACAAAAAACCTCGCTTTGGCGAGGTTTTTTGCTTTCTGCGGTCCTGTACCGGTTTGTCAGTGGGCATGCTTCACGGTAATATCGACTTTCCACACGGAAATTACTCTGAGCCGGCAGCTAATGCGCTATCTGTAGGACAGCTCGCCAGACCGGACAATCTCTATAGAAAGATCAACTCATGGAAATCGCATGTTCTGCTGCCGCCGTGCCCGGCAGCTTTACCCAATGGCGATTCGACACCGCACCCGCGCCTCAAAACAAAACACCATCGATCACCACCCGCGGCCCTGAACACGCCCCGGCTCCCGACAAGATTCAATCAATGCAGCTTGCAGGATTAGCCTGGTCGCGGCGCATTTCAACAGAACACTACATACCGCAGCCACCGCTGCCACCGAAGGCGCGCTTTTGTGAAAGCCCTCCCCCCTTACCGCAACCCAATTTGGCGGCGCCGCTGCGCCTGCATCCGCATCCTTTCCCCATCTACCTTCATCTGCAAACCCTGCAGCGCAGTTGCACGCAATTGTCCCGCCAGATAACGGCCGCCGGCAACAATGGCGAACAGCAGCAAAAATACAAGAATGCGCTAAACGCCGTCGATCGATTGATCAAATCCATCAACCGCTATGCGAAACACGGATTGCCGAGCGCGGGGCCATCGAATGCCGATGGCGGCGGCGTCATTGCGGTCGATCTCGATGAAGCAATCCATGGTTTGTACACCGCCATTGCCTACACCAAAAACGCCGCCGCCAATGGCTTTGGCAGCATCGGCGAATCGCTGAGGCAAGAAGCGGATCTCTGGGCGCACGACCCGATGAAATGGCTCACCCAAACGGCAATGCCGCATGGCAGCGCCGACGTCAGTCTGGCCGGCATCGTCACGGTTGCGTTGGTACCGTTTGCGCTCATGGCCTTGCACGCCGGCATCAGCGAAATGCGGGAATCGAAGCGCCACGGCAAAGCACTCGATGTAGAAATAATCTACACCCGCACATTTCTCGAAACGCTCAAGCAAATATCGGTATCGGCCGCATCCACTGTCGGCAAATCAGGCGAGACGGCCTTACCTCCCAAGCTACAGCATCTGGTCGATGCCGCCGGCACCGTCTGCACCCAGCAACTGGACGACCTCATACACGCCCAACAAAAGAATCGGGAAAACGGCCAGATCGGCGCGTGTTCCGCAATGTCTGGCGGCGCCATTGCGGTCAAGGCGACGCTCGATCTCACCAGCAAAGTAGGCTATCTCGCACTGGCCGGCAATGCTGCCGGCACAATGCTGGCAACCACAGTCGGTGCGGCGGGTGCAGTCTTGGCCCCGATCGCTGCGGTCAGTGCCGTCGGCCTTGGCGCCAGGATGGTATCGAAATCGAACCAGGCTTTAAAAAACTTCAACGCCCTCTGCACACATCTCAAAAAACGCCTGAATACTCCAACACCGCTACTGCCGCCCAGCGAAGCGCAAGACGTCAACGAATACCTGCAGTTCCTGCCGAAGAAACTGGACCAGAGAACGAAATTTTTGCGCAACTATGCGGAAAAAAATCGGCGCTTTTTATTCGGCAGCGTGCTGTATGCCGCCAGCGCCTTGAGCACTTTTGGCCTGACCAGCGCTGCGTTGCTGGGGGCCGGCGTTGTTCTGGGACCGATCGGCCTGGGTGTGCTGGTAGCAGTCGGCATCACCGGCGGCCTTCTGATGGGGCGCTACTCAACCCAATTCTTATTTGGACACGGCCGCCAGCATCGCTACGAAAATTACAGCATCGGCGACGATCCAGAAATGGATCGTCACTTTCTGGGCAGCATAGAAACATTTACACGCGGCGTCCCCGGCATCGCCAGCACGACCGGCCTCAAGATGCGCGCCGCTTTTTACGAGCAGGCGTCCAGACGCGAAGAATTGCGGCAAGACTTTCTGACCGATGTGGCAAACGATTTGGGAAAACGTTATGACGGCATGCATAGCTACTCTACCGACAGCGAAGCCGTCCGGCAAAAACGCGATGGCGCCTCCACCAAATGGAAGACGGCGCGTGCGCAAGCCCTGAAAAAATACGAAAGCACAGCCGGTCAATTGCGCGCCGGCGCATACTACCTCGCCACCCTGCTTAAAACCCGCGATCACGCCACGGCAAAAACAGAAGCCGGCCAGTTACGACGCGACGAAAAATCTTATCTGAGCGTCGACAGCCTGCATGACTGGCTCGAACAGCCCAAAAATTATCCAGCCCAACTCAAACTGATGCATAGCTCCCTGAGCGCGCAAACCACCTATCTGCAGGAAAAAACCTATACCCGGCTGAAAATGTACGCCTTAAGCAATGAAATCCTCCAACCGCTGCCGCCCGCCGACACTGCGGGGACGGCGGGCGCAACCATGGTCGGCAACAGCATCGCCCCAAAAAAACATGAGGCAACCCCTGAACTGAATATTTTGCTGGATCAACTTGCCGCCCCGCTGATCCGAGATGTTCACCTGCTGGATCAAACGGAAATTCTGCAAAAACAACTGCATAAATACCAAACAGGAAAATCAGACTTGCCCGACAAAACAACACTAGCAGCGATAACCTGCCGTTTCCTGAGCTTGCAAAGCGGCCAGCCTTACGGCCCCGAAGTCAACTTGCCGGACATTCGGCAAAGCCAGGGCCGGCTGGCACGGCATTACCTGAAAGATGCGCCTGGCCGTTATCGCAATTTACGCGGTTTGTTAGTCGACGCCGAATTGCAAGCGACCCGGCTGGCACAGCGCAATGAAGCCGGAACTGCGTAAGGCGTAATGGGCGTAGAAGCGTAGAAACTAAGAGGACGGTTGCGAAATTAAGGGCATCAGGCGGGCTGTGGCGAATGTTTGTGCGCAGTGAAGTAAAGAAGCCGGCCGCAGGCCGCCAGAAATGACATGAACGGAGCACAACATCCGCGCACAGCCCGCCTGACTGCCACGGTCGGCAGTGGCATCGGCGAATTCAAGAACGGCCGACAGCTCGCTGCCTTCCTGGGCTTGGTACAGCAATTCCAGCGGCGGGAAAGAGCGCCTGCTGGGCATCAGCAAGCGCGGAGACGGCTATCTGCGTCGATTGCTCATTCACGACGCCAGGGCGGTGTTGTTCCATACCGTGCGCAAGCCGGAACGCAGTAACACGTGGCTGGCGCAACTGGCCGCACAGAGAAATAGCAATGTCGCATGTGTAGCACAAGCCAACAAGACAGCACACATTGTGTGGACGATGTTGACTCACAACCAGGAGTTCCGGCATGGCTTGATTAACCAAGGTAATAGCGAGGCACGTCAGCAGGTTGCGTAAGTAAGAAAACAAGTGATGACAAACAGGTAAGACCGAGACGGCAGAAACCCGATTAGAGCCACGAGCAGAAAAGCTCGCTCAACAGATAGGGCTGTCGTCAGCGAACTCCATAGGGACCAGGGGGATGTGCGAAATTTTGTGTAAACGGGATTTCGTTTAGTTCGGCGTCATCCGTTCTTCAAACTGGATTGTGAAGCGATTGAGTGTTCCCTTCCAGTCTCGCAATGGCATCGTCCACTTCTTGCTAATGTTGTTGAGCGCCAGATAAAACAGCTTGCTGACGGCCTCATCGGTGGGGAATGAACGGCGGGTTTTGATGACTTTGCGCAGGCTCATATTGGCCATTACTTGCGTTGTCATGATCGATACTCTCTTTCAGTTTTTTTTGAGATAAGTTGGAGCTTGCGGGTCTTTATCGGAATCACCATATCTAACTGATAAAGGATAATACTCTGAAGCAAACTGTACTTTCCCTGCCGCTTCGTCGCCAGAAACGGTTGAGATAAAATTAAGCATGAGATCTATACCTGCCGATATTCCAGCTGAAGACCAAACATTGCCGTCCTGAACGAATCTGCTTTCAACGACCTCAACGTCACCCAGCTCTCGTAACCGATCCAAAGATCCCCAGTGAGTGGTCGCCTTTTTCCCGGACAGCAATCCAGCCGCATGTAACACAAAAGAACCTGTGCAGACAGATAGAACTGACTTACAAGATGAACCCTTACTTGCAACGAATTTAATCAACGCTTCGTTATTCACTTCCGATCGAGTACCTTGACCACCGGGCACCAATAAAAAATCGAGAGGTGGGCAACTGTCAAAGGAAACGTGTGGATTAACTGATAGTCCTTTTGCACATGTTACCGGTTCACAAGTTTGGGCGACTATCAAGCAACGCTCAGGGCCATTCGCCACTTTACGCCACATAGTGAGCATCTCCCATGGACCAACGAAATCGAGTTCTTCGACCAGTGGGAATATCAAAATTCCGAAAGATGTATTTCGCATGATGGCAATATTTCAAATCAGTAATGTTCGGTTAAAACTCAAAAAATTAATTGGTCAGTGCATAGTGGTGTTTCTGTAATCGATAGATCAAGCTGCAAGGCGCGTGAAATCCCGGTTTTCTCGAATACGAAAACGGAAAGAATCTGTAGCAATGTGTAGGGCGAGGCATCGAGTTGAAGTTCCTTTTTGATAATGGCGATCAGCACGCAGATGGAGACTGCGCACCAAATTTGTGTCTTCACCGCGTTCTCGCTTGTGCCGAGAAATGTCTTGATGCGCAAGTGCTGCTTAATCCACTTGAAGAACAGTTCCACTTGCCATCGGTTCTTGTACAGCGTAGCGATGGTCAACGGCGGCAAGATTGTATTGTTGGTCAGAAAGACCAGCATCTTGCCGTAATCGAATCGGCGTCCTTGAACTGAATGCACCACAAATGGCGGCGTCCATGTAAGTCCTAAGAAGCCATAAAGCCCCCGCCGCCGCTTTCGCTTTAACGCCCCAAGCTCAATCCGCAATACGGCGTTGAAACATCCAGACGTTTTCGGTAGACCCCTCCGGCACGTATGCGTAGCCCTCGACATCAAACGCCTTCAATTTCTCCGGCGTCTTGATTGCGTGCGACACCGCATAACGCGCCATTAAGCCACGCGCCCGTTTTGCAAAAAACGAAATAATTTTATATTTGCCGCCCTTCCAATCCTGGAACACCGGCGTAATCACCTTCGCAGCCAGCACCTTAGGGCGAACAACTTTGAAATATTCCTCGGAAGCAAGATTAATCAGCGTCTGGGATTTATGCTCGCTCAACACCCGCTTCAACGACAAACTCACCTCATCGCCCCAGTACGCATACAAATCCTTACCTGCCGGATTGGCAAACCGCGTCCCCATTTCCAGCCGGTAAGGCTGCATCAGATCCAATGGACGCAACGCGCCATACAAACCCGACAAAATGCGAATATGGGATTGCGCATAATCGAGTTGCTTAGCGCTCAGGCTGGGCGCATCGAGCCCGCCGTACACATCGCCATTGAAAGCCAACACAGCCTGTTTGGCATTTTTTGTCGTGAATTTACGAGACCAGCTAGCATAGCGCTCGGCATTGAGTGCCGCCAAGGGATCGGAAATATGCATCAGACTGGCGATTTGCGCCGGCGACAATTCACGCAAATGTTTGATTAATTCCGCTGAGCGGGCAATGAACTCCGGCTGCGTATGTAAATCTGTTGTTGGTGCGCTTTCATAATCCAGCGACTTGGCTGGAGACAAAACAATCAGCATGACGGTGCCTGTAAATAATATCGAATCCGCAATGATACCCTGCCAAAAGCGGCAAATGCCCACACCCAATCCGAATTTGAAATATGATCGCACTACTCACCATAAGCAGAACTCATTTCATAAATAGGCATAAGTGTGAATGAGGCTATTTGGGTGGAGTGCAAGGCGCGTCGCGCAGCCCAGGGTGGCCCCCTGGGCAAGCGGCGCAACGCGGCAATCCGGCCAAATAGTCCATTCGCGCTTATGCCTATTTATGAAATGAGTTCTATCACTAATGATCACGCCATTCAATCCGCAACGCCTCGTACTCGACACCAACGTCTGCCTGGATTTATTCGTATTCCGCGATCCGCGCTGGGCCGGATTATTGCAAGCTATGCATGACGGCCATGTGCAGGCGATCACGCGCGCGGACTGCCGCATGGAATGGCAAATGGTGCTCGATTATCCCCATCTGAAAGTCGATCCCGTTCACAAGTCGGCCTTAATTGCCACGTTCGACGCGCTGATTACCTGCGTCGAACCGCCCACGGCGATGGACATGATCAAACTGCCGCAATGCAGCGATCGCGACGATCAAAAATTTCTGGAACTGGCGCTGCAAGTGCGCGCAGATTTATTGATTACCAAAGACAAAGCCTTGCTCAAATTAGCCAAGAAAACAGCCCGTGCCGGTCTCTTCACGATCATCGCGCCACAAGCCTGGGCCTTGCCTGCAAACCTACCGCTACGATGAATCCACCAATCCAAACCGCCGCCCTCGATCCCGCCATCCAGCGCATCGCATCCAAGCTGCCGAATGTCGGCACCACCATATTTACGCTCATGTCGGCGCTTGCCGCCGAAAAAAACGCCGTCAATCTGGGCCAGGGATTCCCCGATTTCGATTGCGATCCAGCCCTGGTCGATGCCGTAACGAACGCCATGCGTGCCGGCTTGAATCAATATCCGCCCATGCCCGGCGTGCCCGGTCTGCGCGCCGCCATCGCACAAAAAATTCAGGCCTTGTATGGTCACGCTTACGATCCGGGCAACGAAATCACGGTGACCGCCGGCGCCACCCAGGGCATCCTTACCGCGATTTTGTGTTGCGTCCATGCCGGCGATGAAGTGATCGTCATCGAACCGGCCTA